>NZ_CAHJWX010000015.1 GCF_903643065.1 Sphingomonas bacterium
GCGCCTGGCGTGCGGAGGACGCGCTGCGCGGCCGGGCGGCGATTGCGGAAAGCTTCCGCGCCGCCGCCGAGGCCGAGCTGGCGGATGCCACCGCGCTGCGCGATAATGGCTTCAAGATCGAGCTGGCGAAGCGCACGATCGTCGCGGTGCTCGAGGAACTGGCGGGAGCGCAAGCATGAGCATCCTCGATAAGGCGAAGGCGGCGGCGCAGGGTGCGATGCAGGCCGGAATGAAGAAGGCCATCGATCTCGCCCCCGAGCGCTGGCTGCCGGGCGGCGTGCCCGATCCGCTGATGACCAAGCACGGCCTGCTCGGCGCGGCCGTGTCGCGGATCGACGGTCCGCTCAAGGTGCAGGGCAAGGCGCGCTTCGCCGCCGAGGTGCCGCTCGACGGCATGGTCTATGCCGCGTTGCTCTACAGCACGGTCGCGCGCGGGCGGATCGCGACGCTCGACACCGCGCAGGCGGAGGCCGCGCCGGGCGTCGTGCTGGTGATGACCCATCGCAACGCGCCCCGGATGGCGCCGCCGCCGGTGTTCATGACCGCCGCGAAGGCCGCCGGGCCGAGCGACCTGCCGGTGATGCAGGACGACCAGATCCATTGGAACGGGCAGCCGGTCGCGATCGTGCTGGCCGAACGCCAGGAACAGGCCGACCACGCCAAGTCGCTGATCCGCGTCGCGTATGAGGAAATGCCGGCGGTCACGTCCTTCGCAGCGGCCAAGACAAAGGCCTACCAGCCGCCCAACGTGATGGGCCAGCCGACGACGATCGAGATCGGTGATGCCGAGGCGGCGCTGGCGGCGGCCGCGTTCAAGGTCGACCGGACTTACACCACGCCGCGCCACAACCACAATGCGATTGAGCTCCATGCGGCGACCTTGATGTGGGAAGGCGACCAGCTGATCGTTCATGACGCATCGCAGCTGGTCAATTCGACGGCCTGGTCGCTGGCCGAAGTGTTCGGGATCAAGGAGGAGCAGGTCCGCGTGATCTCGCCTTATGTCGGCGGCGGGTTCGGCGGAAAATGCCTGTGGGACCATCATATCCTCGCCGCCGCTGCCTCCCGGATCGCCGGGCGCCCGGTCCGGGTCATGCTTTCGCGCGAAGGGGTGTTCCGGATCGTCGGCGGGCGGACATTGACCGAGCAGCGCGTCGCGCTCGGCGCCAACGCCGAAGGCAAGCTCACGACGGTGATCCACACCGGCGTCGCGGGCAAGACCGCGCATAACACGATGCCCGAGCAGTTCACCTTCGGCACCCGCCACGCCTACGCCGCCGAGACGTTCAAGATCTCGCAGGAGGTTGCGGACATGCACATGCTGGCCAACACCTTCATGCGCGCGCCAGGCGAGTCGATCGGCACCTTCGCGCTGGAATGCGCGATCGACGAGCTCGCGGAGGCGATGGGGATCGATCCGATCGAGTTCAGGCGGCGCAACGAACCTGAGAAGGACCCGACCTCTGGCGACGAATTCTCCTCGCGCGAGATCGTCCAGGCCTATGCCGAGGGCGCGAAGCGCTTCGGCTGGGACCAGCGCAGTGCGACCCCCGGCGCGCGGCGCGAGGGCGAGTGGCTGATCGGCATGGGGGTCGCGACCGGCACCTATCCCTATTACCGGATGCCTGGCAGCACCGCGCGCATCCGACTGACCGCCGACGGCCGCGCGATCGTCCAGAACGCGGGACACGAGATGGGGATGGGCACCGCGACGGTACAGACGCAGCACGCCGCCCGGCGGCTGGGGCTCGACTTGGACCAAGTGACGTTCGAATATGGCGACACGACGCTGCCGGAGGGGACGCTTGCCGGCGGCTCGTCGCAGACAGCATCGATCGCGGCGGCGATCATCGCCGCGCACGAGGAACTCATGAAGGAGCTGCTCAAGCTCGCCGGCAACGATTCGCCGCTCGCCGGGCTCAAGCCCGACGAGGTCGAAGGCCGCGACGGCGGGCTCTGCAAGATCGGCGAGCCGGACCGCTGCGAGAGCTACGTCTCGATCCTCAAGCGCGCACAGCGCGAAGAGCTGGCCTGCGAGGGAACCGGCGGGCAGCCGCTCGAAATGATGCGATATTCGATGCACTCGCACTGCGCGCAATTCTGCGAGGTCCGGGTGAACGAGGTGACGGGCGAGACGCGGGTGACGCGCTTCCTCGGCTCGTTCGACTGCGGGCGCATCCTCAACGCGAAGACCGCCGCCAGCCAGTTTCGCGGCGGCATCATCATGGGCCTCGGCCTGGCGCTCATGGAGGAGACCCAGTTCGACGAGCGGTCGGGCCGGATCATGAACCCGAGCCTCGCCGAATATCATGTGCCGGTGCACATGGACGTACCCGAGATCGACGTGATCTGGACCGACGTCCCCGATCCGCACAGCCCGCTCGGCGCGCGGGGCATCGGCGAGATCGGCATCACCGGGGTCGGCGCGGCGGTCGCAAATGCGGTCTACAATGCGACCGGCAAGCGCATCCGCGACCTGCCGATCACGCTCGACAAGTTGCTTTGATGTGCGGTCATTCTTAGCTTAGGCGGGCGGAGCGAAGGCAAACCGATTGAAATGCAGTATGTGGGATAAGGAGATTTATTCAATTTGACAGTAAAAAGTACATTATCAGCGTTTCGCGTTCGTTTAGCTTCTCGCAAGGTTTGAAAAGGAAAAAGGGATGTAACGACCATGTCCAATGCTCTCGTCGCGAAGATTAAGAACTTCGCATCGTTATCGGAGTATGAGGTAAACCTTCTCGAACGCGCGACCTCTCATACGCGCGAGGCCCATGCTCATCAGGATTTGATACGTGAGGGCGACGAACTCGACTCGCTTATTGTCATTCTCGGCGGGTGGGCCTGTCGATACAAGATCTTGCCTGAGGGAACCCGCCAGATTACCGCGTTTCTGATGCCCGGCGACTGCTGCGACACGCACATCTCGGTGCTGGACGTTATGGATGACACGCTGGCGACGCTGACGCCATGTCGCGTGGCGACGATAAAGCGCGCCCGGGTGGACGAACTCGTTACAGATCGACCGGTGCTCTCGCGCGCTTTCCAATTGGCCCAGCTCGTACACGACGAAACGCTAAAAGCTTGGATGGTCAGCTTAGGCCGACGTGACAGTATTCAACGGGTAGCCCATCTGATGTGTGAGCTGCACACGCGCGGCAGCAACGTTAGCCTGCTTGACGGGAACACCCTTGCGATGGATCTGACCCACGCAGAATTGGGGGATGCACTTGGTTTGACGGCAGTGCATGTCTGCCGGGTGCTTCGTAAGCTGCGCGTAGCGGGTTTGATGGAACTGCGCGCAGGAACACTATGCGTTTACGACTTCGATGCACTGGCCGAAATAGCCGGATTTGATGGCAGCTACCTTCACCAGCCATCGCGGCCATTGAGCCAGCAGCTCAGCCCGCACGCGCAAGACGGGCGAAGCCGCACCAGCATTCTTAGCCGGTCGCTCGATGCTCAAGGCGGACGTCAGCAGAGATCGTAGCGTCTTCCGGTTCTGGATGAGATGACACCGCTCTTACCAAGCGAGTCCATCCACCCGAAGGGCCCACGACAAGATGGTCTGAGAACGCTGACTTCGATCAGTCCGGGTCCCAAAGCAACATCCTATCCTGCCGCATCGTTGAGCAGGTTCCAGACACCGAAGGCGAGGATGTTCAGGGCTCTCGCCGGACTACAAGGCTAAAATCATGCCTCCTGCCAAGCATCCGGGCCATGCTGACCTCCGGAAGCCGAGAGAGTCCGATCCATACGGACAGGCGGCGTTGTTGCTTATCGACAGCCTCATCCATGCGCTTGTCGATGACGGGAGTCTCGCCAACGAACAGGCAGTGGAGGTCGTCCGGGATGCCGCGGTCGTGCATGCCGAAGGAAAAGCTGAAGGCGCAGATGCCCAGCGGCGACGCAAGGACTCGCTTGCGACGCTTTGTCGGATTGCATCCAGTCTTGAGGCAGATGCCAAAAAGCCGGTTTCGCTCTGATGGTCCCGGCTTTCAATGGCTAACTCCACGGCTGATCTAGATCAGCCGTGGAGAGCCGCCGGCGGCGTAACCGTGGCAGGTTCGGTACGAGCTGATGCGGCGGTTGCGGCTCTCGTGAAGGGAGGCGGGCCGGGTTGCCTTGGAAGACCGATCTGGCGCCCGGGGGTGAAGCCATGCCTTGTCGATACCGGAACAATCGCGCGCTAGGCCCGGAGAGCGTTCCGTTCGGCGTGAAGGGCGACCGGGAGCAATGCCGAGCCAACGTGGTTTGGCGCCTTACCGTATTCGGTCGCGGCGGAGCGCGGTAGCTTGCCGGGAATGCCGTCAAGTCCCGGAATGCCGCCCATTCCGGATTGGACGATGCCGATCCGCGCCGCTTATGGCGCGACGGCGGTGCTCGTCGGGGTCACCTCGGCGCTCGGCAATTCGTTCGTCGGCGTCAATCTTCCCTTCATCCAGGGGCGCCTGGGGCTGAGCCCGGTGCAGGGGGCCTGGCTGACCGCCGCCTATGCGATGACGAACATTTCCGGCAATCTGCTCTTCCTCCGGTTCCGCCAGCAGTTCGGCATCCGGCTGTTCGCCGCCTGCGGACTGGTGCTGTACGCGGCCGTCACACTGCTCAACGTCGTGTGGGACGACTATGAAGGCGCGCTGGTGGCGCGGGCGTTGAGCGGTTTCGCCACGGTGCCGCTGTCGACGCTCACAATCTTCTACATGCTGCAGGCGGCCGGACAGCGGCATGCGATGGGCGGCCTGATCGTCGGGCTTTCGATCGCGCAGGGCGCGACGCCGCTCGCCTATCTCGTCTCGCCCGAGCTGACGTTCAGCGAGGAGCCGCATGTGCTCTACCTGTTCGAGAGCGGGCTGGCGCTGTGCGCGCTGGCCGCGATTGCCCTCCTTCAGCTCCCGGAAAGCCCCAAGGTGAAGATTTTCGCGAAGGGGGATGTCCTCACCTACGCGCTGCTCTGTCCGGCACTCGCGCTGATCGTCGCGGTGCTGTCGCAGGGGCGTCTGCAATGGTGGCCCGATCATCCCTGGCTGGCGGTGGCACTGTGCGCGTCCGTGCTGCTGCTGGCCGCGACCTTCTTTTACGAGGAAGCGCGTCCGGCGCCGCTGATCTTCCACGACTTGCTGTACTCCCGCTCGACCATGATGTTCATGCTAGGCGCGTTCGGGCTGCGGTTCGTGCTGTCCGAGCAGACCTATGCCGCGAGTGGACTGCTGATGCTGCTCGGCGCCGGGCAGGACCAGTTGCAGGGACTGTACGCGGTCATCCTCGTCTCGCTCGCGGCAGGGGCGGGGGTCGCCGCGCTGACCTTCACCCCGCCCCGCGCGGCGGTACTCGCGATGGTCGCGCTGGGGCTGGTGGCGGCGGGCGCTTTCATCGACGCCGATGCGACGAACCTCGTGCGCCCGCACGAGTTCCTCGGCAGCCAGGCGCTGCTCGGCTTCGCGAACGGCCTGTTCTTCGGCCCGCTCCTCATCTTCGGCGTGCTGAACGCGTTGAAGAGCGGGTATCAGCGGCTGGTGACATTCGTGGTGCTGTTCCTCGTCAGCCAGACGCTGGGCGGCCTCGCGGGCTCGGCGATCCTCGGCACATTCCAGCAGCATCGCGAGCAGGTCTACTCCGCGCAGATCAATGCCGGCGTCGATCCGACCGACCCGATCGTGGCGCAGCGGCTTCAGCTCCAGTCGCGACAGTTCGCCGGTGTCCTGACCGACAGGTCGCTCCAGCAGGCGGAAGGTGTGCAGCAGTTGCGGCAGTCCGCCACGCGCGAGGCGAACGTCCGCGCGTATAACGACGTGTTCACGCTGATCGGCGTGCTCGCGCTCGTGCTGCTGGCGTGGATCGCGCTGCAGGCGGGTCTGGCGGCGCTCAAGCCCAAGGAACCAGGCGGAGCGGCGGCGCCCGCTGCGGGAGGAGTGTCGTGACCGATCAGCCCAAGCCGGACGCACCGGCAGACGACAAGCCGCAGGCGGATCCCCAAGCGGACCCGCCGCCGCCGAGGAAGCGGCTCGGCGCCACCACGATCATCATCGCCGTAATCGTGGCGCTCGCGGGCGTGCTCCTCATCCTGTTCGCGTGGCGGCTGCCGCCGTTCGCCACCCCGATCGTGACGACGCAGGACAGCTACGTGCGGGGCAAGGTGACCGTATTGTCGTCGCAGGTCAGCGGCTATGTCGCGCAGGTGCTCGTGCCGGATTACGCGCATGTCCGTGCGGGCGACGTCCTGGTGCGCATCGACGACCGCACCTATCGCGCGCAGGTCGCCCAGGATCAGGCCAAGGTCGAGGCAGCGCAGGCGGATCTCGACAATGCGGCGCAGACGATCGCATCGAACCGCGCGGATGTCGCCGCCAAGCAGGCCGATGTCGTGTCGGCGGAGGCGGAGGGCCGGCGCGCCGGCACCGATGCGAGGCGGATCAGCGATCTGGCCAGCCGGGGCTCGGTTTCGGTGCGCGAGAAGGACCAGGCCGTCGCCTCGGCGAGCACCGCCGCCGCCAATCTGACCAAGGCGCGCGCGAACGTCCGCGTCAGCCTTGAGGCGGTCAAGACCGCGATCGTCCAGCGCGAGCAACTCGCCGCGCAGGTGCGTGCCGCCAAGGCCGCGCTGCAGGCCGATCTGCTCAACCTCTCCAAGACGGTGATCGCCGCGCCGCGCAACGGGCAGGTCGGCGAAGCAAGCGTGCGCGAGGGCCAATACGTCATGGCGGGATCGCAATTGATCAACCTCGTTCCCCCCGAATTGTGGGTCATCGCCAATTTCAAGGAGACTCAGGTCCGCGCCATGCGGGCCGGTCAGGCCGCGACGTTCGAGGTCGATGCGCTGGACGGCGCGCGGCTCCACGGCCGCGTCGAAATCTTTTCGCCGGCGACCGGATCCGAGTTCAGCGTGCTGCGGCCCGACAACGCGACCGGCAACTTTACCAAGGTGGTGCAGCGGCTGCCTATCCGCCTGTCGATCGACCCCAACCAGCCACTGGCCGACCGCATCCGCCCGGGCATGTCGGTGATTACGCGCGTCGATACCACGGGCGCCACCGGCGACGGGCAGGTGCGATGAAGGCCGCCGGTGCCTGGACGGTCGTTCTCGCGTTCGCGCTGGGCGGCTGCGTTCCGGCAACGCCGCCGCACCCGGCCACCTCGGCGATCGTCGCTCCGCTCAGCTGGCGCGACTCGCCCGCCGCCGACAACCGGATCGATCCGCGTTGGTGGCGCTCGTTCGGCGATCCCTATCTGAACTGGCTGGTGGAGACCGCGCTCGTCCGCAACACCGATGTCCTGACCGCCGCCGCCGCGGTCGAAGCGTCGCGCGCCCAGTTGCGGCTGGCGCGCTCGGCGCTGCTCCCGACGCTCGACGCCATGGCGAATGTTACGCGGTCGGGAATGTCCGCCAAGGGAATGTCGAGCGCGCAGACGACAGCGATGCCGGGCGTCGAAGCCGCATGGGAGATCGACCTGTTCGGTCGGCTACGCGCGCTCACCGCCGCCGCCCGCCTCCGGTACCAGGCGAGCCAGGCGGATCGCGACGCGATGGCGCTGTCGGTGGCGTCGCAAGTCTGTCAGGCCTATTTCGATCTGACCGCGCAGGACCTGCAGCTGGCGGTGACGCGCGAAACGCTGCAATCGCGCATCATCGAGCTCCGCCTGATTGAAGATCAGGAACGGCACGGCTACGTCTCGAAGTTCGAGGTGACGCAGGCGCGTGCCGAGCAGGAGACGATCGCGCAGCAGGTGCCCGTCTACGAGCAGGGCGTCCGCGCCGACGAGAACGCGCTGTCCGTGCTCGTCGGGCAGCTTCCGCAGGGAATAAACCGGATCGCGGACTTTCGCGCGTTCGAGCCGCCCCCGATCCCGTCCACTTTGCCGTCGGCCCTGTTGCGCCGGCGCCCCGACATCGCCTCGGCTGAATATGACCTTGCCGCCGCCGATGCCGTGATCGCCGCGCGCCGCGCCGATTTCCTGCCTCAGCTGAACCTGATGGGAATGTTCGGCTACAGCCTGTCGAGCGCGCCCGCCGTGCCGGCCGCCAGGCTCTGGAGCGTAGGCGGCAGCATATTGGCGCCCCTGTTCGAAGGCGGGGCGTTGCACGCCAATCTGGATCTCGCAGTTGCGGAGCGCGATCAGGCCGCGTTCGCCTACAAGGCCGCCGTCCTGGAAGCGTTCGACGAGGTCGAGACTTCGCTCAGTGCGGCGCGCAGCTTCGAGGAGCAGATCCGGATCGCGCGCGAACGACGCGCCACGCTCAAGGAAAGCATTGCCCACGCCGTCGATCGTTATCGCGAAGGCTACTCGACCTATCTCGACCAGCTCGACACCCAGCGCAACTTCTACGCCAGCCAGATCGCCGCCGTCACGGTGCGGCGCGATCAGCTGAGCAATCTCGCATCCTTGTTCGTCGCGCTGGGCGGAGGCTGGAGCGACGAGCATGTCTCGACGTCGATCGACAACCCCCCGCCCTCGCAAGCCGTCCAGCCATATGCGTCGAGCCCGAAGGACTGAGTCGGCCGATCACGTCATAGATCTGCCTTGAGCATCTCCAGCCCCTTGCTTGCGATCGCCATCGTCGGCGCGTTGGTGTTGCCGCTGGTGATGTTCGGCATGATCGAGGCGTCGATGACGCGCAGGTTGCGCGCGCCGCGCACCCGCAGCGACGCATCCACCACCGCATCCTCATCGGCGCCCATCCGGCACGTGCCGACCGGGTGCCAGTTGACCGTCAGCGTGCGCTTGCAATGCTCCACCAGACCTTCGTCGGTGTCGACGTCGAGGCCGGGCGACATCTCGGCCTCCATGATCTCGCGCATCGCCGGGGTCTGGAGCACCTCGCGGCAATAGCGCAGGCTCGCCACCATCATCCGCATGTCCTCGGCATCACCGAGATAATTGCAGTCGAACACCGGCGCCGAATTGGGATCGGCGTCCCTGAGGACGACATGGCCCCTGCTCCTGGGCTGGATGACGACGTTCTCGAGCGTGAGTCCCGAGGAGAGCTCGATACCGTCCGTCGGATTTCCCGCGACCGCGAGGTGCATGCATTGCACCGTCGGCTCGCCTTCGGGCTCGTGCGGGTTGAAGAAGGAAACGGTCTCAATTCCGTTCGTCGCCGCCGGCCCTTCCCCGGTCAGCAGGTAGCGTGCGCCCGCGCCGAGCATCGGCAACCCCGTCGCATATTTGGCATAGCCCATCTCATGGCGGCTGCGGGCGCTGATCGGCACCGCGGGGTGCTCCTGAAGATGCTGCCCGACATCGGGCGAGGCGAGCTTGACGGCGATGCCGTGACGGGCGAGCTCCGCTTCCGGGCCGATCCCCGAGAGCATGAGCAGGCGCGGCGAATTGAGCGCGCCGGCACTGAGCACCACCTCGCCCGCCAGCGCGCGATGCGTATTGCCCGAGTGGACATAATCCACGCCGATCGCGCGATCCCCCTCGAAGACGATGTTGGTCACGAGCGAATGGGTGCTGATCGTGAGATTGGGGCGCGATCTCGCCGGGTTCAGGAAGGCAACGGCGGCGCTGCAACGACGGGCATCGCCGATGGTGAGCTGGCACGGCCCGACGCCGCGTTGCCGTTCGCCGTTATAGTCGGGGTTGTACGGCAGCCCGGCTTGCGTGAAGCCTTCCATCGTGGCCAGGTTCATGGCGTTGATGTCGATCGGCTGCGAAACCTTCAGCGGGCCGTCCACGCCGTGCAGCGGCCCGGAGAAGCTATCGTTGCCCTCCATGGCGATGAAGTGCGGCAGCAGATCGTCATACGACCATCTGCCCGTGTCACCCACCGCCTCCTGCCACCGCGCATAATCCCGTGGCTGGCCCCGCACATACAGCATCGCGTTGATCGAACCGCCGCCGCCCAGGCCCTTGCCTTGCTGCATCATGCGCGGCCTGCCGTCGAGTTGGGTCTGAGGCACCGATTCATAGGGCCAGAGGAACCAGCCGTTCTGGAGCAGCTTGGAGAAGCCGCTGGGAATATGGATCAGGGGATCGATATCGCGACCTCCCGCTTCGAGGAGCAGCACCCGGGCATCGGTTTCCTGCGCCAAGCGCCCCGCGATCAGGCAGCCCGCGGAGCCGCCGCCGACCACGATCACGTCATAGGTCGCGCTTGTCATAAGCATCCCCGTAAGGTTCGGCGGCGCGCCTTCATTTCCGAAGCTGCCGCTAACCGACCGGATAGCTCCGCCGGGATCGCCACCGCTGATCTCGATCAGTCCAATCAGGATTGGCCGCTCTAATTTCCGGCGACTCGGTGGAGGGCTGCCTCGATGACCGAACGGGACGATACGGACTATTACAGATCTCGAGAGCGGCAGGAGCGCGCGTTGGCAGAAGCCGCCGCGGATGCGGGAGCTGCTGCGATTCATCTGGAGTTGGCGTCACGCTATGCCAAGCTGACGGCCGGCGCCGCGGATCTCGTAAGCCGCGAACACGAACATCGTCGAACTGATCCCGCCGCTGTTGAGCCGCGACCACACGGCGGTTGAGTCAATCTCAGCGACGGCACCCGAGCCATGCTCCCGAAAGGACGACCCAATGCCGACGGAAAGTCCCGATATCATCGTCATCGGAGCGGGCCATAACGGCCTGGTCGCGGCGTGCTATCTCGCCAAGGCCGGGCTGGACGTGCTCGTCCTGGAGGCGAACGCCGGGATCGGCGGCTGCTCGACGACGGACGCCTATATCAAGGAGGCGCCCCAGCACAGGATCAGCCCGTGCGCGGTCGATATCACGTTCTGGAATGCATCGACGATCGTCGATGATCTCGATCTGCCCCGATACGGCTATCGCACGATCGCGCTCGACCCACCTTATGCCACCGCCGCGCCCGACGGCTCGTCGATCGCGTTCTGGCGCGATCCGAAGAACACCGCAGAAGATATCGCGCGCTTCTCCAAGAAGGATGCGAGCGCCTATCTCGACCTGCTCGATATGCTGAAGACGGGCGTCGACGTCATGATTCCGTTCATGGCCAGCGATCCCGCACGGCCGAGCGCCGAGCTGATGGCCACGGTCGCGGGTTCGGTGCTGCGGCACCCGATCCATATGGCGGTGCTCGCCCCATTGGCGCTCGGCACGGCGGTCGACGCGATCGAATCGCGCTTCGAGGATCCGCGCATGCGTGGCGCCATGCTGGGCTTCGGCGCGCTCGGCGCGCCGGTAAACCTCGAGGGCAGCGGCATGAACGTGTTCCTTCCCGCAGTCGCCGGTCATACCGGCATAACGCGCATGGCCGGCGGCACGCAGGTGCTGGTCGATTCGCTGGCGGCGTGCCTCAAGGATAATGGTGGCCGCATCCGCACCGGCGCGCGCGTGGGCGAGATCCGCGTCGCCGATGGCCGCGCGCTCGGCGTCTCGCTGGCCGACGGCGAGGAGATCGACGCGCGCGCTGTCGTCGCCGCCTGCGACGTGGTGCAGACGCTGCGTGACCTCACCCCGCAATCCGCGCTGCCCGACAAGATCAAGCGGCGCGTCGCCCACATGCCGACCGAAAGCGGCGGCGCGTCGTTCCTGACGGTGCACATGGCGCTCTCCGCACAGGTCGACGTGTCGCGCCTTGAGAAGCAGCGCAACGATGATGTCAGCCTGCGCACGGCCGCTTTGCTGCTCGGCAGCTTCGAGGAGATGGTCGCCGCCACCGAGGCCGCCGAGGCGGGCCGCCTCCCCGAGGGACGGATGCCGGTATATGCCGCGCTCCCGACGGGCGCGGACCCCAGCCTTGCGCCGGAGGGGCAGGAGGTCGCCTACCTCTGGACCGGCTGGGCGCCGCGCAACCCCCCGGGAGGATGGGACGCGCTCGCCGCCGAGGCCGGGCAGAAGATCATCGACACGGCGGCCGACTATTATGGCGGCATCAAGGAAAAGGAGATCGGCCGGTGGGTCGAGCCGTGGCCCGACCTCCAGAAGCGCGTCAATCTCACGGACGGCAATCCCTATCACGTCGATTTCCTGGCGTCGCGCGAGGGGCCGTTCCGGCCGGCGTTCGGGCTCGGGCGCTACACGACCCCGGTCGAGGGTCTGTACCTGTCCGGCGCGGGCACGCATCCCGGCCCGTCAGTCTCCGGCCTGCCGGGCCAGCACACCGCCCGACGTGTCCTCACTACGCTGAAGGCAGAAGACGGGGGTGCACCGCAGGAGAAAGGCGATTCGCGCATAACGATCAACTGAGCGTTGCGCCGGGTCGGCTGAGTCTGCGGAGCGAACATCACATGGCACAGGCTCCCCATATCCTGATCATCGGCGGCGGCGCGGGCGGGCTGGAACTGGCGATCCGGCTGGCGCGGGCGACGCGCCGGGGCGGCCGGGCGCGGGTGACGCTGGTCGATTCCTCGCCGGCGCACGTCTGGAAGCCGCGGCTGCACGAGATCGCGGTGGGTCTGCTGGTCGCGGCGGAGGAACAGGCAAATTATGCCGAGCAGGCAGCCGCTCACGGCTTCGCCTTCGTGCTGGGCGCGACCGACACGATCGACGTGACCGCCCGCACGGCGCGCGTGGGCGCGGTACGCGAACCCGATGGACCGCGCGAACTGCTGCCGCAGCGGACATCGCCATTCGACATCGCGGTGCTCGCGATCGGGAGCACGGTCGACGATTTCGGCACGCCCGGCGTGCACGAACATTGCCACGTGCTCGACACGCCCGAGGGCGCCGAGCGGCTTCACCGCGCCATTCTCGCGCAGGCGGCGCGCGTTGCCGCAGGCGAGCAGGAGCGGCTGCGGATCGCGATCGTCGGCGCGGGCACGACCGGGGTCGAGCTTGCCGCCGAGCTGCGCAGCGCCACCGGGCGGCTGGCGCAATATCGCAGCCTGATGGATCCGGGCCAAATCGACATCACCTTGCTGGACATGGCCGACCGGCCGCTGCCTGGCGTTGCAACCGACACATCCGATTACGCCCGGCGCCTGCTCGACCGGCAGCGTGTCGCGATGCGCTTCGGGACGAAGGTGACAGCAGTCGAGCTGGGCATCCTTCACCTTGCCGAAGGCGGCACGGTGGCCGCCGATATCATCGTCTGGGTATCGGGCGTGCGTGGCCGCGCGCTTGAGGTCGCGCCGAAGCCGAAGCTCGAGAAGGGCGGCCGCATGCGCGTCGACCCGATGCTCCGCCTGCTCGGCGAGGATGGACATGTGCTCGACGGCCTCTACGCCATCGGCGACTGCGCCGCCTGCTTCGAGGCCGGCAGCGACAAGCCGGTCGGCGCCACCGCGCAGGCCGCGCACCAGCAGGCCCGCCTGCTCGCGCGCTCGCTGGTCCGTCAGCTCGACGGGCGACCGCCGCTCCCTTTCACGTTCTACTATCGCGGCACATTGGTGTCGCTCGGCGCGGGCAAGGCGGTGGGCGACGTGCCTACCGGCGGCTGGTCGTTCCGGATCGCGGGGCTGACGGCCAAGCTCGCCTATCAATGGCTCTACATTACCCACCTCGCCGAGCTGTTCGGATGGACACGCACGGGCGCGTCCGCGCTCGCCTCGCTGCTCAGGCGTTCGGCGAGACCTTCGATCAAACTTCACTGGTAACCCCCGACCCCAGCCAAGGAGACGATCATGAGCACCAACAAAGCCGGCGCCGAAGCCGCCTTCACCCCCGACCCCGCGAAGATCAGTCAAGCCGCGCTGGATTATATAAAGGCGGGGCCGAAGAAACTGTACATCGGCGGGGCGTGGAAGGCGGCGCAGTCGGGCGAGACCTTCGAGGTGTTCGATCCCGCGACGGGCGAGGTGATGGCGCACGCCGCCCTGGGCAAGGCGGCGGACATCGACGATGCCGTCAAGGCGGCGCGCAAGGCGTTCCAGGACCCCTCCTGGGCGCGGATCAGCCCGCACCAGCGCTCGCGCTACCTGCTCACGATCGCCGACATCATCGAACGCAACGTCGAGGAACTCGCCACGATCCAGGCGATCGATATCGGGATGGTACTGCCGCAATCGCGCCAGCTCACCGCCTCGATGTGCGACGTCTTCCGCTACTTCGCCGGCTTCGCGACCAAGATCCTCGGGAGTACCTACCCCTCGGACGGTTCAGCGCTGACCTACTCGTTGCGCGAGCCGCTGGGCGTCGTCGGCGCGATCATCCCGTGGAACAGCCCGACCTTCGCCTCGGCCTGGAAGATCGCACCGGCGCTGGCGTGCGGCAACACGGTCGTGCTCAAGCCGGCCGAGCAGGCGCCCTTGCTGCCGCTGCGGCTCGCCGAACTGCTCGAGGCGGCGGATCTGCCGCCCGGCGTCCTCAATATCGTATCGGGCCTCGGCGCCGACGCGGGCGACGCGCTGGCGAAGCATCCGGGCGTCAACAAGATCAACTTCACCGGCTCGACCGGCGTCGGCAAGGGCATCCTGGCGGCGTCGACCGGCAATCTGAAGAAGGTGACGCTCGAGCTCGGCGGCAAGTCGCCGAACATCATCTTCCCCGACGCGGACTTGGAAAAGACGATCCCCGCCGCCGTCATGGGGTTCACCTCCGGCGCGGGCCAGGTGTGCGTGGCGGGCACCCGGGTGTTCGTCCACGAGGATGTCTACGACGAAGTCGCGGCCGCGATCGCGAAAGCCGCGCAGGCGATCAAGGTCGGCAACCCGCTCGATCCGACCGCCGACATCGGCCCGATCATCTCGAAGAAGCAGCTCGACCGCGTGTCGGACTATATCAAGAGCGGGCAGGAGGAAGGCGCGGCGCTGCGGACCGGCGGAGAGGCGCACGAGGGACCCGGCTACTACGTCGAACCGACCGTCTTCGAGAACGTCACGGACGAGATGCGTATCGTCCGCGAAGAGATTTTCGGGCCAGTCGCCGCGCTCATCCGGTTCAAGGATGAGAACGACGCGGTGTTCCGCGCCAACGACACCGAGTTCGGCCTTGCGGCGGCGGTGTGGACGAAGGACATCTCCCGGGCTCACACCGTGGCGCGCGCGCTGGAGGCGGGGACGGTTTGGGTCAACACGATCTTCGAGCTGGACGTGATCGCGCCCTACGGCGGCTACAAGATGTCCGGCATCGGCCGCGAGCTTGGCGCCGAGTCGATAGAGGCTAACACGCAGGTAAAGACGGTGGTGGTGCGGTTCTAGATGGGGCTGCCGCCGATGTGGTCGCCGCGATGAGGCATGGCGGACGGACTACAACACGGTGCGTCCGCACAGCAGCCTCGGCGGCATGGCGCCCGCCGAGTTTACCAACCGCCCCCGCCAGGGGCACATGGACACCGAAGCTAACTTACCCGCGGCCTGAAAATGGGGAACAGGTCATCACAAGTACAAGCCGGCCGCCGCGCCGGCCGACGCCGCGCTGCCGGTGGTTTTCCACAACCATGGCGGCGGTTGGATGATCGCCGACGTCAATGTCCATGACGTAGCGCCGCGTCTGACAGCCAAGCAGCTCAATGCCATCGTGGTTTCGGTCGGATCGCCACTCGCCCGAGTTCAAGGTTCTGGCCCAGCTTGACGATGCCGCGACCGCCTATTATCAGTCCTCTTTCTCCGGCGCCTGCATTGATCTAGAACAAGGCTCTACTGGACGATTTTCCATATCCACCCGCCGTGAGCTACTCTTCCGCTTCGACTGCCGGAGGGCAAATAGCGGTTGACTATCGAGCCGGGCGGGAGGGTTGACGAGCATCCATGGCCCAGCTCTTTCGCCCGGGCGCCAACGCGATCGCGCGGGCGGCGCTGGTCGCGCTGGTGGTCGTGCCGCTCGGGCTGGTAGCGATTGCCGGCATCGTCGCCGGCTCGTGCTATGTGACCGGTCAAGGGCGCTTCGTTGAGCAAGGCGTGCCGTTCAGCAGAGGTGGCTCGGGGAATCTGAACAGCGGGGATGAGTGGATTGCCGGCCTGAAGGCAGCCAGGATGGCTGCGAGCAGGAGGCATGATGAGCAAGCGACCACGCCGGAACCACAGTCCGGCATTCAAGGCG
>NZ_CAHJWX010000016.1 GCF_903643065.1 Sphingomonas bacterium
GGATCGCCGCCGGGCTGGCGGCGATGCTCGCCAGCTTCGCGGCCGTGCCGGCGGTGCACGGCGTGGCGGCGATCACCGTGACCGTCGCCGCCTTCCAGATCGCGCTCAACGCCATCCTCGCGCCGTTGATGGCGCTTGTCGCCGAGGAGGTGCCCCCGGCGCGGACCGCGATGACTACCGGGCTGTTCGCCGTCGGGCCGCCGTTGGCGGCACTGGTAACGCTGGCGCTCGCCCTGCCAGCGCTGCGGACGTTCGGCGCGCGCCTGGTCGTCGTCGCGGCGATCAGCACCATCTGCCTGCTGCCATTGCTCACCACGCGGCCGCGACCTGTCGCCGAACGGGTCATCGCCGTACCGTCGGCGATCGCACGGCCCGACCTGGCGTTGGCTCTGGTGGCCCGGCTGCTCGTCCAGATCGCGGGCAACGTGCTCTTTGCCGATCTCCTCTATCTGACCGAGCAACCCGGCGGCGTAGGCGGCATCGCGATCGCGCGGACAAGCGCGCTGCTGCTGCTCGGCAACCTGCTGCCGCTGCCAATCGCGGTCGCGATCGGGCGCCGGTCGGCTCGGCGCGCGCGCCTCAGGCCATTTCTCGTGACGGCAGCGGCTGCGGCGGCAATCGGGCTGGCAGTAATGGCGGCATCGTCCGGCTGGAACGGCCGCGCCGTTGGCTTTCTGCTGTTCGCTACCGGTTGGGGCGTCTTCCTGCCGCTCCAGGTCGGCTATGTGATGCAATTGCTGCCCGATCCGGATCATCGGGGCCGCGACCTGGCGGTGCTCAACCTCGCCAACACGCTGCCGGTGCTGATCGGCCAGGGGCTGGCTTGGTGGCTCGCGACGCCGCGCGACGCCGCTGCGCTGCTGCTCGCGCTTGCCGCCCTGACGCTCGCCGGCGGCGCGCTGATGTCGACCGTCGGCGCGCGGGGACGCCCGCTTAGCCGATCGACACGAAGCCGGTCACCGTGAGCCGCCCCATCGCAGGGTCCGCGCTCAGCGACGCATCCGCTGGAATGACGCCGCTGTGCAGCGCGAAGCTGTGATAGACGACCGCGCGGTCGTAACGCGCCGGCACGACGGCGATCCGTTCGAACAGTCGATCGGCATCACCGATATAGTCGGCGACCGGCGGCCGGCCGTAGCGCAACTCGGCGTCGAGTTGCCCGTCGAAGATCGGGACGCGATGGCTGTCCACCGTCTCGAACCGCGTCGAGCGGTGACGAAAGAAGGCGGTGCCGCTGCTCGCTCCGGCGTTATCGAGATAATGAACGAACGCTACGCGGCTGCGCTCGTGCGAGTCGCAATGCGGCAGCCGCTGTGCCGGCGACAGCGCATCGCGCGGTGTGGTGACGATCGAGAAGCTGGCGTCGATCAGCGTAGCGGCGGTGCCGGCGAGCCCGAGCATCGCCGCCGCGCGCGCCACCGTTTCGGCCTGCCGCGGCCAATAATCCTCCGGCAGGGCGGCGCGCAGCCCGGGATAGGCGTGGCGCGCCGGCTCGAAAACGGCTTGCGCCGCGGCTTCGCGCAACGCGTCCGGATCACCGCTGAACTCGTCGATCACGATCACCGTTCGGCGCTCGTCGCCGACCCGCATCGTTTCGTACCGGGCCACCCGTCTCCCCTCCACCGCAGCGCGTCGCGGTAAGGGCGCGGCGGCGTATTCGTCAATGCGGCACTTGGCTAAAGCCGCGCCACCAAAACTTCCAGATGATGTGCCGCACATGTCGAATGAGCGGCTTTCCTTGCCGACGAAGCTATGCCAATCTGCAATTGAGAACGTTCACAATGGGAGGGGGCGATGGACCGCCGAGACTTCATTCGCACGGGAATGACCTTGGGCACCTGCGCCGCGGTCACGCCATCGGCCAGCGCCGCGGCGATCGTGCGCCGGCCGCTCGACATGAGTTTCCCCAAGGATTTCGCCTGGGGCTGCGCGACCGCCGCGTACCAGGTCGAAGGCGCGGTGAACGAGGATGGCCGCGGGGCGACGAACTGGGATGTCTTCTCCCACACCTCCGGCAGGGTCGCCAACGGCGACAATGGCGATGTCGCGTGCGACAGCTATCATCGCTACCCGGAAGACATCGCGCTCCTGAAGGGGCTGGGCGTCGGCGCGCACCGCATGTCGATCGCGTGGTCGCGGATCTTCCCCGATGGGCGCGGCCCGATCAATCAGAAGGGTGTCGACTATTACAACCGGGTGATCGACGCGCTGCTCGCCGCCGGCATCAAGCCGTACGTCACGCTGTTTCACTGGGACTTGCCGCAGGCGCTTCCCGGCGGATGGCAGAACCGCGACACCGCCCATGCCTTCGCCGACTATGCCGGCTTCATGGCGGGCAAGCTGTCCGATCGCGTGCACCACTTCATCACCGTGAACGAGCTGCGCTGTTTTACCGATCTCGGCCATCAGCAGGGCATCCATGCGCCGGGGTTGAAGCTGCTTCCCGCCGGCGTCAACCAAGTCCGTCATCACGGCGTGCTGGCGCACGGGCTCGGGGCGCAGGCGGTGCGCGCCCATGCCCGCGCGGGCACACAGGTCGGCGTGGCCGACAACACCAGCCTCTTCGTCCCGGTGATCGAAACCTCCGAGCACATCGCCGCGGCCAAGCAGGCGGTGCGCGACGACAACGCCATGTTCCTGACCGCGATCATGGAAGGGCGATACCTCGACAGCTACCTCGCCGCAGCGGGAGCGGACGCGCCGCAGGCGCGGGCGGGCGACATGGCGGCGATCGGCACGCCGCTCGATTTTGTTGCGCTCAATATCTATGCACCGACCTATGTGAAAGCCGATCCGTCGGTGGCGCGCGGCTGGACGCCGCTGCCGCACCTGCCGCAATCACCACGGATGGCGTCGCCGTGGCTCTATGTCGGCCCGGAGGTAGCCTATTGGGGCGTCCGGGCGGTGAGCGAGCTGTGGGGGCCGAAGTCGCTCTACATCTCCGAGAACGGCTGTTCGACCGACGACGTCCTGGACGCGCAGGGGCACGACGACGATGCCGACCGGATCATGTACCTGCGCAACTATCTCGGCCAGTTCCGTCGCGCGACCGCCGAGGGCTATCCGCTGCACGGCTATTTCCTGTGGAGCCTGATGGACAATTTCGAGTGGGCGGACGGCTACGGCAAGCGCTTCGGCCTTCACTATGTCGATTTCGCGACGTTGAAGCGCACGCCCAAGCTCAGCGCGCTGTGGTACCGGGAACTGATCCGTCGCAACGCGCTGGTGTGACGGCGATCAGTCGTGCGTCAGCAGGGCGGCGGCCCGCGAGCGACGTCCGATTTCGTCGAGATCGCCATTCGCGGATATGATCCACGATCCTCCCACGCAGATCACCTGCTCGATGGCCAGCCAGTCCGGCGCGGTGTCGATCGTGACGCCGCCGGTCGGGCAGAACGGGCATGAGACGAAGGGCGCTACCAGCGCCTTCAGCGCGGGGATGCCGCCGCTGGCAGTGGCGGGGAAGAACGTGGATGGGTTAGGCCCAGGTCGAGGCCGCGTATGATATCGGCGGCGGTGCCAACGCCGGGCAGGAACGTGATGGCGCGCTCGCGGGCGGCCCTGGCCAGCGGATCGGTCAGCCCCGGCGACACGATGAAGCGCGCGCCCGCCGCCATCGCAGCGTCGAGCTGACGTTCGTCGAGGTCGGTGCCGGCACCGACGACAGCGCCATCGACCTTCGCCATCTCGGCGATGACATCAAGCGCTGCGGGCGTCGCAAGGTCACCTCCAGCGCGCGCAGGCGGCCGGCGACCAGCCGCTCGGCGATCGGCGATCGGTCACGCCCGTGCCGCATCGTCGATCAAAGCACGGGGATGATCGGTGCCAGCTGCATGACGGAAGCGATGTCGATCAACGGGGATGCTCCTGGCAAAAGGCGGCGGCTGCGCCGAGCAGGCCGGGTTCGGAGTAGGTGACGAGCTGGACCGGCACCTGCGCCATCCGCTCCTCGAAGCGGCCCTTGGCACGAAACCGCGCAGCGAAGCCGGATCGCGGCAGGTGATCGGCGATGCGCAGGCCCAGCCCGCCCGCGATCACCACCCGCGTTCCGCCCTGGGCGAGCGCGATGTCGCCGGCGACTGCCCCCAGGCTGAGGCAGAAGCGGTCGAACGCCGCCACCGCCAGGCTGTCGGTATCATTCAGCGCCGCCGCCCACAGCGCCTTGTCGTCGAACGTCGCGACCGGCCGCCCCTCGATCGCGCCGAGCGCCTCGTAGATGTTGGCAAGACCAGGCCCCGAGACGATCCGTTCGACCGAGACGCGGCGGTAACGGCCGCGCAGGCGCTGAATGATCGCCTCCTCGATCGTGTCGAGCGCGGCGAAGTCGAGATGGCCGCCCTCGGTCTCGATCACCTCGACGCGGCCGCCCCGCCGCAGCAACAACGCCACGCCCAGCCCGGTGCCGGGGCCGACGATGGTGACGACCTCGTCGTCGCGGATCGGCTCGTCCGGTCCGCACAGGTGGCGAAGATGCTCCGGCCCAAGCTGCGCAACGGCGTGACCGATCGCGCCGAAATCGTTGACGAGGCTGAACCGGTCGAGCCCCAGCTTCTCGCCGATCAGCGCCGGGCGAATGATCCACGGGTTGTTCGTCAGCTTGAGCACCTCGCCCTGAATCGGGCAGGCGACCGCGATGCCGGCTTCGCGCGGCAGGAGCTGACCGCATGTTGCCGCATAGGCTTCCCACGCGGTCTGCAGGCTGGCGTGCTCCGCCGTTCGCAGCGTCGCTTGGCGGTCGAGCGAGACGACGCGCTCGCTCTTGATCCCAGCGATCGCGAAGCGGGCGTGCGTACCGCCGATGTCGACGGCGACGATTTCACGCATAGTCATGCGTCGGTCTCGCTGTCCGCGACGCTGGCGTCAATGCCTCCGGCTCGTCGATCTCGCCATCGGCAATGTCCCGGCCCATCGCCGCGAGCATTGCCGACCCGCCCTGTTCCGCAATACCGGCACCGTGACGCAGGAACGCGAACAGCTCACGGCCCGTGCCGATCGGCGGCGGCGGCGGCGGCGCGGCGGCGCGATCGCGCGCCGCCCATTCGGCCGAGTCGATCAGGCGTCGATCGTTCCTGCGTCTGCCGACACCCGGACAATGTCGTCGTCGCGCAACCGGCCCAGCGCGCCGCCGCCCAGCGCCTTCAGCGCTGACATGGTACGCTTTCAACACGTCATCCTGATCGGCGAACACCCGTGCCGGTGCCTCGACAGTCCAGCGCGACGGATCGGCGGCGCTGGTCTTGAAAGTGGCATGGCCGAGATTGCCCTGCAACAGCCGCATTCCGCCATCGGGCAGAAAAGGCTCATGGGGAGGACGCAGCATCGTGTCGTCGCGGCTGTGCGGCACTGGATGCCACGCCAGCGTGTCGGCGTCGAGCACGGGCTCGCGCGCATGAGCGGCGAGGCCGCCCTCCCACACCGTCAGGACGTCGCCGTGGAGCAAGCCAGCGTCGAGCAGAGAACCGATGACGAACGCCATGCCACCCGCCTGATGAAACGCGTTCACGTCGCCCGAGCCACCCGGATAGGTCCGCGCGATCAGCGGCACCGCCGCCGACAGCGCATCGATATTCGACCAGTCAATGGCGATCCCCGCCGCGCGAGCGATGGCGGGCAGGTGAAGGACGTGATTGGTCGAGCCGCCGGTCGCCAGCAGGCCCACCGCGGCATCAACGATCGCCCGCTCGTCGATGCCGCGACCGATCGGGCGATAATCGCCGTCGTCCCAGCCGATCTCGACCAGCCGACGGACCGCGGGCCTGGTAGCCGCCGAGGAGACGAATTGTTACGCCGCGAGCTGGCCGTCACCCGCAATCGCCTCGCCTTTCTGATCTCACGCGGACGTTACTGACCCGCACAGTAACCGTCGTCGAACCGTAAGCAACTTCACCAAGCGTGATCGCCAAGCCTACCGTCCCACGATCGCACAAGAACTGACCGGGAGGGATCCGAATGAAGACGGCTTTCACGCTGCGAGAGCATGGGCGTGGTGCCGACATGATGCTGGCGACGGTCGCGTCGATGGCTTCGCATGGCGCATCGGCCCGATCGGCGACCGCGCAACCGGCGACTGGTCAGGTGTCTACCCTTCAGCCCGACGGCGCGCCGCCGACCGACAACGGCGAGAAGGGTGATGTCGTCGCCACGCGATCGAGACGGTCACGCGCCTGCGCGCGCTCGCCGATGACGGCAAGCTCGTCATCGCCTCGATCCACGACCTGACCTTCGCCGCGCGCCACGCCAGCCATTCAAATATCTCGAGGCAAAATTCCTAATCTTTCTAGTGCCTATGTTTGTCGTCTCTACAGCACCACTCCCGGTCAAAGATGGGCACCTTTGCCGCCAGCGGCGGCTTGTCGCTGACGAGCAGGTGCTCGAGCGCGGAACGGGTGCCACTGATGCGAATCTGGTCGGGCGACAGCGTGACCTGCTCGACCAGCAGCCCGACGTAAGCGCGGCGGAAGTTCGGGTTCCCGGCGACGAGCCTGGCGCGCAGCACCTGCCCGAACTCCGCGATGACAGTGGGCGTGATCCGCTTGCGCGAGATGGTCAGCTGCCGCTCGATGCTCTCGATCTCGGTCGTGGCGGACTGCTGGCACGCGCGCTGGAACGCGATGCGCTCGACCACCTAGCGGCTGTCGGCGGGCATGGCTCCCTTCTCCGCGCGGGTGAGCAGATTGCCGATCGCCTTCTCCGCCTCGGTCCGGGTGGTGCGCGCCACCGCGAGCGCGCGGCGACGCCGCTGGTCGGCCTCTTCGGTCCTCTCGAGCAGGCCGGCGAGCAGTTGCTGCAGGTGTTCCGGATCGAGCACGCGGTCGAGCAGCGCGTCGAGCACTACCTCGTCCAGCGCTTCGCGCCGGATGGACGGCAGCGTGCACGCGTCGGCGACGCGGTTGGCGCGGTGTTCGCAAACGTAATAATGGTACTGGCCGCCCTTGCCGGAGCGCACGGTCAAGCCTGCGCCGCAGCCGGGCACGCCGCAGCGCGCCACCCGGGACGGCAACATGGTGACTCCGTTCACGACGTGCGGGGCCGTCACGCGCGGCCGGCGCGACGCGCGGGTCGCGGCGGCTGCCATAAAGATATGTTCGTCAACGATGGCCGGGCATGCGACCCGCACCCACTCCGTTTCGGGCAGCGGTTCGCCCAGGTCGCTGGTCTTGCCATCCATGTAATGGCCGATGTTGTGAGTGCGCGCGAGGATGTCGGCCACGTTGCTGTTGTGAAACCTGCCCGATTTGAGGGTGTACCCGCGCTCGTTGAGCCACCGCGCAATTGAGCGTACGCCCATGGCTCCGTGGAGCCCCGCAAGCTGGATCTGCTCCGGCAGGTGTTTGAGGGGTCCGAGGCGCTTCGGCCAATCCTTTACCCGCACGAACTGACTGGGACCGTGGCGGCCCGTTTCGGTTCCCTTGCCCGCCACCTTGAGGACTGCGGCCACGCTCATCCGTGCGCTGGCCCAGCGTCTCGAGCGCGCCGAGGAACGACTGGCGAGTCTGTTCGGCGAATGGGGGAGGGCGGCTTCTTCGGCGCCGAGGCAATCCGCCACTTCAATGGTGGCCTCTTCGACGACGCGCCGGTGCTCCCGCTGCAGTCGGTGGCGCTCAGCACCGACCAGATCAGCGGGCGAGTGCCGTCTGACCCCGCCCCACGAGGACGATCAGCAGCGCCGTCAGTGCCAGCGGAACGATCATGGCCAGCCTATTCACCGTGGCGCCTCCGCGTCCGGGGAGGTGTCGCTCGAATAAGGCCGCCGGGCGCGCGGAGGCCTTCATCCTGATGGCCGGAGCGACCTGCCCGGTCCTCAGCACCCTGCTCCATCGCGCGGCGACGCGAGTACGCCGGCGAGATCCGCCAGCGCGAGGTCCGCCGCGAGAGGGCCGGCGGGCGATCGGTATCGGTCGACGCCGTGGCGATCAGATTGGTCGCGCCGACCAGCGCCGCCGCCGGCCCATCGTATCCGGGTCTCGTCCTCTAGCGCGAGCCATTCCGCGCTGCGGCGCGCGACGCCCGCGGCGCTGGTCATCGCTCCGAGCCAGCGGCCAGACCCCTCCGGGGGAAGGCCGGATCGAAGCGGAAGGCGAGCGAATCCGACAGACTGTTGAAGGATCCCATGAGTTGCAGCTTGGTGGCCACGGTCATTCTCCCATGAACGACGAGATGACGGCGGCGAGTGTGTCGGATGCCCTGCCGACCCGCTCGCGAGTGATGTGGGCGAGGTGCGCGCGCTCGGCCGTGCTCAGGTTCGAACGGTCCCGCAGCACCCGCCGCAGATCGGCGTCGGCAGCCGCGACCTCCGCCAGGGCGGCGTCGAGGGCGGGCTGCAGCCTAGCGGCCTGGAGCGTGTCCTCGGAGCGGTCGTAGTAGGTGGCGGCGAACGCACGCCGGCGATCGGGCGGCAGGTCGGAGGCCTGCGCCGCGCGCACCAGCGTGCCTGCGATCACCATCCTCAGCCCTGCGTCGCCGCTGCGGCTCAGACTCCAAACGGCGAGCTGGCCACGCAGCGACCTGATGAGCGTGTCCGCCAGGTCGGCCTGCGCGACGAGGATTCGCAGCTGTCGGGCTTTGTCCGCTTCGCTCTGAAGGTCGCCGACGAACTCGAGAAACCCCTTGATAGTGGCCACTTGCGGGTCGGTGGCGCCGGGCACGACGGGTATGTCGCCAGCGACCGCGTGGAGCAGCCGGTCGGCCGAGCCCGCCAGCGAGACCGCCTCGGCGAAGTCGGCTGCCGGATCGGGACCCTTGGCGTCCAAGATGCCGGTGAGGCCGCTCGGATAGGCCACGAGGGCGTCCACGAGGACGAAGGTGGGTTCGAGGTCGCAGCCAGGAGAGGTAAGCGTGAACGGATCGGGATAGGCTTTGAAAATAACGATAGCGGTGCTGGATGTTTGATAGGAGGTTTTAACGTCCCCTATGGGGTGCGGACGTGCGACCGGCCTTGCGCTCCGCCTATGCACGATGCTGCGTGCCCGATGAACGAGGAGGTGGTAGATATTAGCGTTCTGTGCCTGATGTCGCCACGCAGGAAATGCTGTCGATCGTTGGCAGGCGGAGATCCGATATGATGGCGGCATGGCTGGCGCTGCTCGCACAAGCCGCAACGCTGGGAGCGATCAACTACGCGTTCGATGCTCCGATGGTCACGCCCACTCGCCGGCCCAGCTTTGCCGACGATTTCGGAGGCACGACGATCGATGCCGCGAAATGGCGCTTCGACACAGGCAGCAACGCGATTGGCTGGCCCAATCACGAGCGGCAATATTATGCCAACGCGAGACCGGAAAACACGCGCGTCAGGGGTGGCGTGCTGATAATCGAGGCACGCCGCGAAACGCTGGCCAAGGATCGTTTTCCCGATTGGGGCGGCGAGAGCTATACCTCGGCCAGGCTCGTCTCGCGCCAGCCGCAAGGCTACGGCTTCTACGAGGTCCGCGCGAAGCTGCCTTGCGGACGTGGCACTTGGCCGGCGATCTGGCTGCTGCCGCCGACGGGCACATGGCCGGACGCGGGCGAGATCGATGTGATGGAGATGGTCGGTTGGGACCCGGCGGTTGTCCACGCCACGCTCCACACCGGCGCCTTCAACCATCGCCTTGGCACCCAGCGCGGAGCGCAGGTGATCGTGCCGACGAGTTGCGCCGCATTTCATCGCTACCAGCTCGACTGGCAGCCGCACTCGATAACGATAGGCGTTGATGGCCGAGCCTTTATGCGCGTGCTCGACGACCAACCGGGCGGGATCGCGGCCTGGCCTTTCACCCGTCCCTACGACATGATCCTCAATCTGGCGATCGGCGGCGACTGGGGCGGGCGGAAAGGCGTGGACGATGCGGCGTTCCCACAGCGGCTGGTCATCGACTATCTGCGCTACTGGACCGACCCGCCCGCCGGCACTCCGTAGCAGGGCGGCGTCGGCACAAATCGCGCCGGGCACCGACCAACCCGAGCGGTTTGGCATACGCGGGACGCCCGTCGCAGGCGTGGTTTCGGTCGCCGACCGACACCGATGGCGATCGGCTGTTTGCAGCAGTGACGGCTACACGATCGCATCTGGCGGCAACGCCCGCGACGCTGTTGCCCCGCGCTTGCAATCTATGCGCTATACAATTTGTTCTGGGTGTCGGGGGCGGGAATGGAGGACTGATACGAGAGTCTGGCGAAGGTCGCGGGGGGCGTTCTCGCGCCTCATGGGCCGGCGATTACGGGAACGGCGGCGAGCTATGCGCCGGGCGATTTCAGCGTCCACTTCTTCCTCCAGCTTGCCGTCATCCTGCTTGCCTGCCGCGTCGTCGGATGGTTGGGACGTCGCTTTCTCGGCCAACCCCAGGTGGTGGGCGAGATGATCGCCGGCGTCGTGCTCGGCCCGTCGCTGCTGGGCCTGATCTTCCCCGGCCTGCAGGGCGCGATCTTCCTAAGGAGACCAGGAACGTGCTCTACGCCGGCGCGCAACTCGGCGTCGGGCTCTACATGTTCCTCGTCGGCACGACGCTCAGGCTGGACCATTTCCGGTCGAAGGCGCGCAGCGCATCGGCGGTCTCGCTGGGGGGCATCGCCGCGCCGTTCGCGGTCGCGGTGCTGATAACGCCGCTGCTGCTCGGCGTCCCCGGGCTGTTCGCGGCCGGGATCGGCCAGGCCAATGCGACGCTGTTCCTGGGTGCCTGCATCGCGCTCACCGCTTTTCCGATGTTGGCGCGCATCATCAACGAGCGCGGGCTCGCCGACAGCGCTCTGGGCACGCTGTCGCTGACGGCGGGGGCTTTCGACGACGTCTGCTCGGGGTGCGTGCTCGCGATCGGCGGCGGCATCGCCTATGCGGCCTTCGTCCTGCTCGTCGGCCGGCGGCTGCTGGCGCCGCTCGGCGCGGCGGTCGAGCGCGAGGGCGAGATGAGCGCGGGCGTGCTCGCGGTGACGCTCGCGCTGTTTTGCCTGTCGGCGTTCCTGATGGACGCGATCGGCATCCACGCGATCTTCGGCGGATTCCTGCTCGGCGCGGCGATGCCGCGCGGGGCGTTCGCCGCCGAGCTGAAGCGCAAGGTGGAGCCGGTCGCGGTCGTGCTGCTGCTGCCGATGTTCTTCACCTATTCGGGTCTCAACACGCGGATGGACATGGTCGCGTCGGCCTCGCTGCTGCTAGTCGCGCTCGGCATCCTGGCGGCGTCGATCGTGGCGAAGGGCGGCGCCTGCTACCTCGCCGCGCGGCTGTCGGGCGAGGACAACCGCACCGCGCTCGGCATCGGCGCGCTGATGAACTCGCGCGGGCTGATGGAGCTCATCATCATCAACATCGGATTGCAGAAGGGCATCATCGGTCCGACGCTGTTCGCGATGCTGGTGCTGATGGCGATCGTGACGACGATGATGGCGGGCCCTTTGTTCGAGGTCTTCTACGGTCGCCGCGGCCGCGAGACGGGCGAATTGTCGCCGCTCGACGGCGCGCTCGCCCAAATCGGCGGACCGGCGCGCGTTCGATGATCGCGCGCGTCGCGTCGCTGCCGCTGCTCGCGGTCGTATTGCTGAGCGGCGCCGCCGCGGCGCAGGAGGTCGATCTCCGGCCGTTGATCGACGCCCGGCTGCGGTGGGAAGATGTCGATCAGACCGGCCTGCCGCGCGACGCCGACGCGGTGACCATGCGCATACGCTCGGGCATTGAGGCACGGCGGGGCGCGTGGTCGGCGCTGGCCGAGACGGAGGCGACGCTGGCGATCACCGAGCGCTACAACAGCGGAACCAACGGCCGGACCGGCTATCCACTTGTCGTCGACCCGCAGAACATCGAGCTCAACCGCGCGCAAGTCCGCTATCAAGGCGCGAACGGCCTCGCCGCGACCGCCGGCCGTCAGCTGATCGAATTGACCGACCAACGCTTTGTCGGATCTTCAAGCTGGCGACAGAATCAGCAGACCTACGACGCGGTGCGCGTCCAGTGGGGCAAGCCCTCCACGCTGTTCGCGGACGTGACCTATGCCTGGTCGGACCGCACCGTGAACGGCATCGACGGCGCCGGCGCGCGCCAGCAGGCGGTCGACGGCGACAACGTCTTCGCGCTGCTCGGGGCCGGCACCAGGCTGGGTACGCTGAGCGTGTTCGCGTATCTGGTCGATCAGGACGAGGCCGCAGTGCAAGGTTACCGATTGTCGAGCCAGACCTTCGGCCTGCGCTTCGCCGGGGTCAGGTCGCTCGCCCACGCGGTCAAGCTCGGCTATACCACGAGCTGGGCGCGCCAGAGCGATTACCGGCGCAATCCCAACGATTATCTGGCCGATTACTGGCTCGGCGAAGCGACGCTGACGGTGAACCGGCTGACCACGACTGGGGGATATGAGGTACTCGGTGCCAGCCGGAAGGGCGTTCGGGGAGTCGCGCTGACCAGCGTCCAGACGCCGCTTGCCAGCCTGTTCAAATTCCAGGGCTGGGCGGACAAGTTCACGACCACGCCGCCCAACGGCGTCCGCGATCTATACGCGACGGTCGGTTTCGGCGGCAGGGCGGGGCGGTGGGGCGTTCCGGGGCTGTCGGCCACCTATCACCGCTTTCGCTCTGGCCGGCTCGGTCAATATTATGGCGACGAGGAGGACATGCTCGCCAGCCTGAAGCGCGGCCACACCACGATCGCGGCGCGCTACGCCCGCTATCGCGCCGCGACATTCGCGACCGACACGGACAAGCTGTGGTTGGAGATCGGGTGGGTGTTTTGATCGCGAAAAAGGCGGGCAGGCGTGGAAGCAAATAGCCGGTAAGAGTACGCCATTGAGCCAGTCGACCAGAATGTCATCCTGCGGTGGTGTCGCGTTCGAACGGGTCGAAGCCGGGTCGCTCGCGACCGCGCCGGCCGCATCGGCTCGATCAGGCGGCGGCGGACTGCGCGGCGTTGAGGCGGCCATGCTGCCAGACGCCCTTGGCGTCGCCTTCGCGTCCTAGCCATACCAGGTCGGCCGCGCGGCCGACCTCGATCGATCCGGTGACGTCGTCGAGCCGCAGGAAACGCGCGGGTGCCAGCGACGCCATCATCGATGCCGCTTCGATGCCGATCCCGGTCATCGTCATGATGTTGCGCACCGCCAACGCCATGGTCAGGTCGCAGCCCGCCAGCGTCCCATCGGGTCCGACGCACACGCCGTCGCGCACCTCGATCGTGACGCCGTTCAGCGGGAAGCTGCGATGTGCGCTGCCGACCGCTGGCATCGCGTCGCTGACCAGCATGCACCGATCGATCGGCCGCGCGCGCAGGACGATGCGCAGCACCGCAGGATCGACGTGGTGGCCGTCGGCGATCAGTCCGCAGTAACTCGCCTGATCGTCCAGCGCGGCACCGACTACGCCCGGCGCACGGTGCAGCATCGGCGACATCGCGTTGAACAGATGGGTGAAGCCGGTGACGCCCGCATCGAGCGCCGCCCGCATCGTGGCGTGATCGGCGTCGGTATGGCCGGCCGCGACAATGACTCCGGCGCCCGCCAGCGCCGCTATGTCGCCGGTGCCGCACAGTTCGGGTGCCAGCGTCACCAGCGTTCGGCCTCGCTTCAGGCTGGTGAGCAGATCGATGGCCGCGGCGTCGAGGCGGCGGAACTTGGCGGGATCGTGGATGCCCTTGCGCGCCCTGGCGATGAAGGGGCCTTCGACATGGATGCCGAGCACGCCGGGAACGCCCTGGTCGATCGCCGCTTCGACCGCGCGCATCGCCGCATCGATCACGTCGAGGTCGTCGGAGATCAGCGTCGGCAGGAAGCCGGTCGTGCCATGGGCGGCATGGGCGGCGCCGATCGTCGCGATCGTGTCGACGCTCGGCGCATCGTTGAACAGCCTGCCGCCGCCGCCATTTATCTGAGCGTCGACGAAACCGGGCACGAGGTGGTCGCCGCCGATATCCAGCAGTCCGCCACCGCGCGGGCTCGCGCCCGCCCCCGTCATGTCGCCGAACGCCGCGATCCTGCCGGCCTCGATTGTCAGATAGCCGTTCGTGAGCACGCCTCGCGGCGTGACCAGCCGGGCGTTGATGATGGTGACCCTGCTCATCGCGTCGACGTGACCTTGCGGAGATGGGGAGGCAGATCGGGATCGAGGCCCCTGGCCAGCGACAGGGCGTTGGCGAAGCGGTAGAAACTTTGGATCATCAATATCGGTTCCAGCGCCGGCAGCGCGCGCAACGCCGGCAAGGCACCGCCGCCCGCGGCGTCGGCGAGCATGGTCGCCGCGCCCCGCTCGGCGAACTGAGCGACCATCGCGCGGACGCCGTCGCCGGCGTCGTCGGAAGTGGCGAAGGCGAGGATGGGGAAATCCCGGCCGACGATCGTCATCGGGCCGTGGCGCACCTCGGCCGCCGAGAAGGCTTCCGCGTGCAGCCCGCACGTTTCCTTCAGCTTGAGCGCCGCTTCCTGCGCGATCGCCAGACCGTAGCCGCGACCGATGACGAACAGGCTGCGGTCGCCCCGGAGCAGCGGCAGCGCCGCGCGCCAGTCGGCCGCGAAGGCCTGCTCAAGCTGGTCAGGCAGGGCGGCGAACCCGGCGCGCAAGGCCGCGTTGTCCGACCAGGCGGCGACCAGCGCGGCAATGCCGGCGAGCGACGCGATGTACGATTTGGTCGCCGCGACCGACCGTTCCGGCCCGGCCAGCAGCGGCAGCACCGTGTGCGCCATCTCCGCCAGTGGCGACTCGACGTCGTTGACCAGCGCAACGACCAGCGCACCGGCTTCGCGCTGCGCGGCGACGGCGGCGAGCAGGTCCGGGCTGCGTCCCGACTGCGATATGGCGAGGCACAGCCTTTGGCCTGGGACGACGGCGGCGGCGAAGATCGACGAGACCGACAGCGCGGCGGACGCCGTCGGGATACCGAGATGCGTCTCGATCATGTATTTGGCGTAGGTCGCCGCATGGTCCGACGACCCGCGCGCGCAGGTGACGACGGCGGCGGGCGGATGCGCCCGCAGGCGCGCGACGACCGCCTCGATCGCCGCCGCGTTGCCGGCCAGGAAGCGCGCCACCGCTGCGCTGCCCTCGGCGCTCTCGCGGAACATCAGCGTCGCTGACGGATCGGCCTTCGCCGGCGAGTCCAGGGTCTGGGCGGCCACGGTCTACTCGTCCTCGTGTATCGATCGGCGCGCCAGCAGCGACGCGCCGGTGATGGCGTCGTGCTCGGGCGGGGTCAGACTGTCGCGCGCGCGCGGGGCAAGCCATGGCTCGATGTACAATGCCATCCCCCCCATCAGGCAGACGCGACTCGCGCCCATTGCCACCAGCCGCGCGATCATCCGGTCGAGGTCGGCAGCCGAGCGCCGCACCAGGGAGAGGCCGAATGCGTCGCCGTCGCGCGCGGCGGCGAGGATCATCGGCGCGAGGGCACCATAATCCTTGGGTCGCGCCGCGGTGATCCATTTCACCATCGCGCCCGCCGTGCCGCCGATCACGCCGCGAACGCCGCGGGTCAGCTCGGTTTCGGGTAGCAGCCCATCATGCGCGTCCAGCGCGCCCGCGATCGCGTCGCGCCCCAGCGCCGCGGCCGACCCCTTGTCGTCGACCTCGAACCCCCAGCCGAAGACCGGACGTCCCACGCCGTCGATCACCGCGTGCGCCGCGCTGCCCGTGCCGGTGATGAGGATCGCGCCGTCGCGGCCCGCGAACGCGCCCAGGCAGGCGATATGGGCGTCCGACACCGCGACCGCGCGCGCGAACGCCGGCCCGGCGG
>NZ_CAHJWX010000017.1 GCF_903643065.1 Sphingomonas bacterium
CCCGCGCCAGGTTCGCCGACATGGCAGGCCGCATCGAGCCGAACCGGTTCCACGATGCGGGCTATACGGCGACGCTGCGGGACATGATCGCCCGGGTGATCACCGCCGAGGCGCCGATCCGCGACGACCTGCTGGTCGAGCGGATCGCCCGGGCGCACGGGTTTCGCCGTTCCGGCCGCGTCATCCGCGATCGCGTGATGACGCTCGCGCGCGCCGTCACGCACGCCGAGCAGGAGCCCGGGGGCGCGACCTTCCTGTGGCCCGATATCGCCGCCGCGGCGGCATGGGAGCGGGCGCGCTATCCGGCGACGGTCGAGGATGTCCGGGCGCTGGAGGACATCGCCTTGCCGGAGCTCGGCGCGGCGCTCCGCGCGTGTCCGGGCGACGACGCCGAGGGCGCCGCGGCGCGCGCCTTCGGCATCCGACGCCTCAGCGCCACCGGCCGCGAACGCCTGCGTCGCGCCACTCCAGCGACGGGCCACCTGCGATAGATCGTTGCAGATTTGTCCGCCCCGCGCCGGTCCTGATCCGTCCTCCGCGAGGTCAATCAAAACCGGCTTTCCTGCATATTGCAAAATTGGTGCCAGAAGAGGACTCGATTGTGCGCTTTAAGCCAATGATAAAGAACGCAATATAAATCCAACCTCTCTCGAAGGCCCCCAAAAGGGCCCCCAAAAAGATTGTTGTTACTACCGTTCCAGGCTTTGGCTCCCCTTGCCGTTCGCTTCGCGTCGCTGCCGGAGGAGGCGATTCGAACCGAGCGCGAAGTCTATGTGCTAGCCGAAAAAGCGATGAGCTATCTGGTCCACACCCTATGCGGCAAGCCGCCGGGCACAAGTGTATGTTTGTCCTAGGCAATTCCTGCAAACTTCCCCGGTCCACGATCGCTTTACGCCGCAATACGGTGCTAAATGTTTGATATAACGCAATATTCCAGGACTGTAAATTTCGCGCTTTCCTACACCTCCGGCCGCGGGTTAGTCGGGTATGCCTTTCGAAGCGTGACCACGCTCCTCCGCTCACTGGAGGACGTGAATGTCAGATATTGAGAAAAGCGCAGAGCCTTTGGCTGTCCGGGTCGCAGTGGCGTGTAGTCTCACGGGTTTGGGCCGAACAACCATCTATGAGTTGCTGAAATCAGGTAGACTTCGAAGCGTGAAGGTCGGGCGCGCACGTTTGATCGATCGAGCAAGCTTGGTAGGCTTGCTGGACGGCTAACGTGAGACTCAATCCGTATTGAACGCCCCGGCAGCCTCACCGAGCGTGCGAACAGGGTTCAAGCGGCCTTCCCAGGCTTCCTGGCGCACGAACATCGCCCGGTAGCGGTTCGGCGCATCCTGTTTGGTCGCATCAGCGCACCAGAGCTTGAGGCGGTCCCACTTGCGCGGGTCGTCCAAATCCTCGCGTCCCTTGGTTTCGACGATCCAGACGGTGCCGTCGACCGCCCGCGCGATGAAGTCCGGCCGGTAATCGCGTACGATGCCCCCGCCGGCCGATTGGTATTCGACGGTGAAGCCCGTCGCTTCCGTGTTCTTGTAGAACGCCTGAACGTCCGCCGCCCCCTCCAGGAAGCGGGCGAAGGCGAGTTCAAAGGCATTGTCGCCGACGACCTTGTTCATCAGCGATTTGGTCGCCTCGATCACGTCCCGCCGCTTCGTCACTTGCGGCCGGGTTGCCGACAGCTTGATCCGGTCGACGACGTGCGTGTCGCCGCTGTCGTGCACGGTTAGCCGATTGATCGCGCCCTTGATCGTGTCGAACAGCGCGCGGGTGACGCCCGTCTCGCTCAGGTTCCGCAAGACGTTCGGGTCATCGAGCGACACCTTACGGTCGAACAACCCGTCTTCGATGAACGGCACCAGCTTCCCGAACAGCACGTCATAGCCGCCCACCAGCCGCAAATCGTCCTTGATCGACTTGGCGAACCACCCGACGACGTTGCGCCAGTCCGCGACCGCGCCCGCGTCGAGCTGCGTCGTGTGACTCACCTCGTCGGTGCGAATGTCCCGGAACACGATTTCGCGCTGCTCGGCTTCGGTGAACTCGCGCAAGGGTACGCGGGGGGCGGGCAGGCTGGCGTCGTCGATTTCCTCGAAACGATAGAACTGGCGTTCGATGCGTGGCTTCAGCTTGGGGAGTTCGATGTCGAGCGCGGCAACGTCCTTGTCGCGGTCGATTTCGACGACCATCGGCCCGGCGGGTCCGCTGTTGCTCCCCATCGGCCGCTGTTCAAGCTCGACGCCTTCGTTCTTGATCGTCTCGACGAACTCCAGGAACCGTTCGGTGCCGAGCACGCTGACCTGTTCCTTGACGTCGCGCCCGGTGAACATGCGTCTCAGCCCGCGCCCGATCGTCTGTTCGGGCAGGATGTTCGACGGGGCCCTGAAGGCGCGCAAGCCGACGATCGTCGTCACGTTGCGGACGTCCCAGCCTTCGCGGAGCACCATGACGGACACGACCGCCAGGTAGGGGCTTTCCCAGCCATCGATTTCACGGCTCTGCTTGCGCAGCTCGTCGAGTTCGGCCTTGCCCTTCCCCGTCGCGCTTTCCGAAATCTCGCCGTTGTCCTTGGTGTGGATCACCAGCACCTTGTTCTTCAGTTCGGGATAGCGCGTGCTCAGCCACTCAGCGACCCGGTCACAATTGGACGTGTTGTCCGTCATGACGAACAGCACCGACTTCTTGCCGGCCTTCCTCAGCTCCCCGAAGGCCCGCTTCCATTCTAGCACGCCCAGGTCGAGATGGTCCTGATACTGCTCGACGAAGTCCTCACTTTGCCGGACGGTCAGGCGCGCGCGGCTGGCGGCGTCGGGCAGAACGGGCGTCTTGACCACGCCTTGGGCGATCGCCTCGACCAGCGGATAGTCGGACACCGTCTGTACGAAGATTGCGCCGTTGTTGTGCTTGGGCGTCGCGGTCAGGTCGAATTGCGCGGACAGCCCCGTCCCTCGTCGCCGCAGCCCCGCGTCGAGTTCGCCCATTTGCCGGAACCAGGCCGTGCCCTCGCGAACATGGTGTGCCTCGTCGTTGATGACGATCAGGTCCGGCACGGACCGCACGATGATGCCCAGGTCCGCCTTGCTGTCCGTCGTCTTGGCCACCGGCTTCGCGCCCAGGAATTGCTCGCGCAAGTCCCACGTGGGCGTTGCCCGCCCACCTTCGTCAACGCGGTGGATGTTGGTCAGGAACAGATTGCCGCGCGGCGCGACGTGCCCGATGTCGTCCTGCACGTGCACAGTCAGTTGGAAGTCGGCGCTCCAGTCGCGCCGCTCATAGCCGTTCGGCGGCAACACCGGATCGCTGTGAAACACGCGCGCGCCGTCGAAATCGACGCGCAGCCGGTCGAGCACGATGATGTTGGGCGCAACCAACAGCGTGTTAGTGGATAGAGTCGAATCCGCCTCATAGAGCTTATGATAATAGCTCCAGGCGATCAGCAGGCTCGCGACCTTGGTCTTGCCCGCCCCGGTCGCGAGCTTCAGGACGTAGCGAGTCCAGTCCTCAACGAACATTTGCTGCGATACCGCGCCCGTGCTGTCATAGGCGATTAGGCTCAACGGGTCACGTGCCTTGGCGACTTCATACAGCCACACCGCACTTTCCACTGCCTCGCGCTGCGCGAAATACCACTGCCAGAGGAACGGGCCGTCGTTGCCGTACAGCACATGCTCACGTTCGAACCACCAGCGCAGCAGCGCGCGGGTAGTCTCGCTCGCCCCGGCATAGCCCGTCCCTCTCCACGCCGCGACGCCGCGCCGAACCTTGTCGACCAGCGGCGGAATGAGCGAGGCTTGCCCCATGCCGCCCAGCAGCTCGTCACCGGGATACCAGCGGACGTCGGGGGATAGGATCGCATAGGGATCGGCGGAAAAGGCGGGGTTGAGCGGCATGGCCTAGACTTCCACCCCGATTACCTTGGTCGTGTCGTTGCCGAATATGTCGATCACCTTGATCGCGATCCGCTTACGGCCGGGCGTCGCATATTCGTGCGTCGCGCTGGTCAGCTCCAGCGCCCGGTTGCGCCGGGTGCGGAAGCTCTGCCATTCGTTTTCGAAGATGTAGCGCCCCGTCCATTGCGGAACGTGCTTCACCGTTCCGTCGGCTTGCGACACCGTTTCGTGGATCGTCTCCGGACGGCTGGCATAGTCAAAATCGACCGCCCAATAGTCGATCCAGTCGGTCCATTCCTTGGTCAGCACCTCGCGGGTGACGGTGCCGTCCTTCCCCTTGGTCAGCTTGACGACCTGCCCGTCGTCGACGGCCACCTTGGTGCCCGGCCGCATTCCGTCGATCAAGTTGTCGAGCCCGTCCTGTCGATAGGCGACTGCGAAGTTCGACAGGGTGACTGTCACCCGCCTCGCCCTCTTGTCGGCGATTGTCGCGCGCGCCTCTACATAGGCGAGATCGTGGAAGTTCACCTGTCCCTTGTCGATCGCCCGGCGGTCGAACACGTCCTTGGGGATGTAGCGCAGCGCGACCGCGACGCCTTTCGCCTTCGCGTCGTCGACTGCGCGCGGGGCTAGGCCCATTTCGAACTCGAAGCCGAGCACGTCGACACGCGCCACGCCCATGCGCCGCGCCGCTTCCACCGCTTCCGCGACAGTCAGCTCGTTGACCGGTGCGTCCAGCGGCCCGACGACGATGAACGCGTTGTCTTTTACCCCGTGGAACGGCGGCGACTGTTCGACCGCTTGCGCGCGATACGCCTCCAAAATCAGCGCGACATAAGCCGCTTCCTTCGCCGCCGCCGCTTGTGTGCGTTCACCAGCTGGCAGCGTTGGATCGATGCCCGCGAACCATTGCCGCTCGTATTTGCCGAGGTTGAGGATTTCGAAGCTGCGCCACGGCTTGCCCGCCGCCTTCAACTCGCGCTGCACTCCGATCAGGCGTTTGCGACTGGTATGGACTGCGAAGCGGCCCAGGTCCGCACCGATCCACTTGCGGCCGAGCTTTTCAGCGACAGCGAGGGTTGTTCCAGAACCACAGAAAAAGTCTGCTATAAGATCGCCGGGTCTAGAGGACGCGCCAATAATCCGCTCTAGCAGAGGCTCTGGCTTCTGAGTTGGGTAGCCAACATCCTCTGAACTCCACGAGTCGATGAACTTCAAGTCCGTCCAAAGGGTCGTTAGCGCAACCCCCGGCATTTCATCAAGATATTGCTTATAGCGCGGCATGCCGTTTTCGGTGTAGAACAGCCGGCCTGTATCGTGCAGTCGCTGCATCTCTTCTTGCTTGTAGCGCCAGATCCTTTTGATTCCATTCCACTGGTAAGACGCTCCTGTCTTTCTCGGAGCCGTGGTTGATCGAGAAAGCCACTTTCTGCCATTAGGATCGGAATATCTGTAATAGGTCTTAATGTACTCTTCGGTGTAAGGAGTGTATTGGTCATTCCATGTGTAGCTAGAACCGACTTTGTAGATTAAGATTGTGTCGTGTATTTTTCCCAACGTCGAGGCATCGCTATGACCGTGCCTTCGCTTATAAGCAACCTCGCCTAGCAGGTTTTCCTCTCCAAATACCTCGTCTAGCAAAGCGCGGAGTATATAGTTGACCCTATAGTCACAATGAACGTAGATTGTACCATCAAAGGCCATTACGCCTCGAATGGCAATAAGCCGTTCTAGGATCATCGAAGCGAACGAGTCAGCTCCACGGCCCCACGTATCTCTATAGGCAATTTCTTCGATTACGGTCGGCTCTTTTGTCAGGATTTCCCCGCCAACATCTATGTCTAAGTGGAAGTCCGCTCCGACGTCAAACGGCGGATCGATATAGACGAGCTTCAGCCCACCGGCCGCTTCGATCTCCCGCCGCAACGGGCCGCCCTTCAGACTCGACAGCACCAGCTTGTTGTCGCCCCAGATCAGCTTGTTCGACCAGCCGCCGCCTTGCCGCCCACCGCTGCCCATTTGGAACAGGTCCGCGACATGCGCGCCCGTCTCGCTGCGCGGCTCGTCGATTTGTTCGATGCTCTGGAAGGGCAGGACGACGTTGGTGACTTCGCTCGTCTTGCCCGGCCAGATCAGTTCCGCCTCACGCGGTTCGCGGAATAGCGTCCAGCGGAACCGGTCTGGTAACGGCTCCCCACGTGCGAGGTGGTCGGCAATCAGCGCCTTGTCGTCGTCGCTCAATTCCACTCGTGCACCTTCCACTCGCGCGGGCACCAAGGCTCCGACCCGCCGATCGTCGTTATGCCGTACCGGCACCCGATTGAGAGCGCCAGACGTCGGCCGAAACCCAACCGTCCCGGCCCTTCAGTTCCCAGTCGTTCCATCCGTTACGGCTTGTTTGGGTCGCTGCCCACGAGGCTCCGGAGAAGGAGCTGTGCGAGCCTCCGACGCCTTCTACCTCCATCTTCCGATTTTTGACGAGACCCATGAACGTCTCGCCGCCATACTGGAAGCGACAGACAGTGCCTTCAGCCGGGAGGTTGCCGTTTTCGCCCAAGCGACCCAGCTCGGGGAAGGCAGTTTTGGATTCAAGCGGCGGCATCCACACTTTTCGCGCCGTCTCGAACAGCGCCGCTCCACGCGCCTCAACGCATCCTTCGTTCCACACGTCGAAGTCGTGCAGTTCGCGATTCAGCGCGAGACTGGCATGAGCGCGCAGAGCCGGAAGCTTGGCTGAAAATGGCCCGTTCGACATGGTTGAGTTGAGTGGTGACGTAACCAGCGTCAGGTTGCCAAGTTTGTTGATGCACTCGTCTCGTTTAATCTCTGCGCTAAGTTGGTCTGGGTCAGTGTTCCCGGAGTCTACGTGGTAAAACCCATCGATCGGCCAATTGTCACGCCACTTCTGTGGCATGATGTGTTCAATCGTCAGCGCGGACTTGATCTCGATCTCTTCACTGAGTGCCGTTCGTTTAGCGCGCTCGATCCGCTCGAAAACGTAGCGCAGTCGCGGCTGGCGAGCTGACTTGTACTGATCCCGTCCCAGCCATCCCTGCCTAAACTCGGCATCGTTGGGCCACCGATCCGTCTCATTTGGCCTTGTCGAAAGCCACCGCGCCAGCGCGGTGACCTTACATCCCTCGCTCTCTCGCAAGCGATCGATTGTGCCCACAAAAAACCGATTGTAGCTCTTCGTGGAAAGGCCGGCGATGTCACGCCGCAGTATGTAGCTTTCCAGCATTTCGAGCGCGGCCGACAGCCTTTCGCCGACATCAGCCTCCGTGGCTAGGTATACGACCAAAGGAAACGCCGTGCTGACGTCAAAGGCCTCCGCGAGTGCGCCAAACTTGCCGATCGGGTTGCCCTTGTCCTGTTCGAAGATCCTCCGCACGACGGCTGCTGAGGCAGTGATCGCCAACAGTTCCGGCTCGACGCCCGCAAAAGGCTGCTGGTCAATAATCCACCGCCGATAGCTCTCGAAGAGTGCCTCCTTGGAGACGATGTCGGCTTTCTTCATCGATAGATGATCGGTCAGCATCCAGTCCAGACGACTTGCTCCCTGCCGACCTCGATAAGCCAAAGCTCCCCAAAAAGGGCCGTCAAGCGGGAGCCAGTGCTTCTCATACAGCTCGTCGATCTTCAAAGAGCCCTGTTCTTGGCCCATTCCCTTTGCGCGTTGAAATATGAAGTTTCGCATTAGATCGCCTGGGGTCAAGTCGACACCACGGCTGTTGAGCGTTTCGAAGATGGTCTGGGGATCGTCGCCGCCTTCAAGCTCGATTGAGACGACCGCGAGCCCTTCCTTCATGGCTTCAAAGAGCTTCTCAAGCTTGGCTTCGTCGTAGTGCTCGCCGCTACCGACATGGGCGTTGATCTGCTCGCGGAACCACTCGTGTGCTTGCGCGGCCTTACGAACGAAGCCATCTTCTTCCGGCGGCCTCTTCGCGATTTCATCAAGATTGGTGGCGGAATCGACGACATGCGCAAACGCCCTCCGATCCATTAGCGACGGCCAAACCTTGAATCGTTCGACGTTGGGCGTCTCCATGATACCGTCGTTGAGCAGGTATTTCTGGATTTCGGCAGCATACGACGAGCCGTTCGCGGCGGCCACGTCACGAAGCGCCGCCAGCAACAGCTGGAAAGTAGTCAGCCTTTGCTGCCCATCAATAACTTCGAACGCTTGGATTTCCTTCCCGAAGGTCTTTATTTGCGCGATCACCATTGCCCCCATGAAGTGGGGGACCACCGAAGCCCGGTCCTTCAAGAGGCGCTGGTATGCACGAACGATGTCTTCCCACAACAGCCTAAGCTGCGGCTCGACCTTCCACGCATACTGGCGCTGATAAAGAGGGATCAGGTATCGCTTCTTACCATCGAAAAGCTCGATGATTGAGCGTGTGTATGGTTTCATTGGTGCCCCTTCCCCAGGCTGCTAGTTAGCCTGGGGCGTTCGGACCCGACAAGGCCTATCAGTTACGCGTGGCTCGAACCGCCCAGTCCGGGGATCACGCGCTGAAGCGTAGCAAGAGCCTGAGCGACCTCGTCGCAGGCTGGTGACGGTCCCCCTGCATGCGACATTGATTGGATAATTTCGCCCTGGCGGTGTGTCGGTACGCTGCCATAGCTCGTGAAGGTGGTTAGCACGTCGGCGTGGCCCAGATTTTGTGACCATGCCTTCATCGCTTCCGGCGACAGGTTGAGCGTCATCGCATGGCGCACGAGCATATCGCGAAAGCTGTGCGGGTTGTAATAGGGCAGGCCCGCCCGCTCGAACGCTCGCCGAAAAACCGCATTGATCGGCTGTGTCGTGCTCCAGCAGTTCCGCATGATCCCCGCCGCGCGAAAGCTGCCGGTTTCATCGAGCCCCATTTCAGTCGCGGGGAACAGCGGATCGTCATCACCCCAATGATGATCCCGCTCCAGCTCACGCGTCCAGTCGGTGAACACGGTCCGGGCGCTGCCTTCGATCGGCATGAGAAAGGTGCGGAACGTCTTGGCGAACTTGGTGCGGACAGACCGCGCATCCTGTTCGACATAACCTTCGTCCAGGTTGACGTGCCCCAGCCGGAAGGATGCCAGCGCGCCAACGCGCGCGCCGGTCAACGCGGCAAAGGCGATCAGCGCCCGGTCGCGTCGTTCGAGCACCGTGTCGGCGGGCATGGTCGACATAACGTGGTGCACTTGCGCCAGTGTCGGCACGCGCTTTTCGCGCCGCGCACGCGCGACCGCCACGTCCTTGTCGCTCAGATTGAAATAGTCCGCGTCCGCATAGGCAATATGCGACTTGAAGCCGGGCAGGTGTGCCAACCAGAAGAAGAAGGCACGCAGGTCGCGCAGCGTCGACAGCATCGTCGCTTTGCTCAGCCGCTGGTTCGTGCGCACGTTCACCGCGTCTGCCAGCGCCCGCTTGAAGGCAACCGCCTGTTCGCGGTGGAAGCGCCGAAACTCCTTGCGCTTGGTCGACTCCTCGAACCGCGCCAGCGACTTGGCAACGGCGTCGATCGTAGCCTCGTCACGGCCCTTCGCCTCCTTCAGATAGCGGTAGTAGTCGCGCTTGATCCGCTCGTTCGCGGCGTTGTGCTTCGTCATGTCGTCGCCTGCCTTTCCAAGTCACAATTGAGGGAGGGCGAGGGGCTGCCCTTTAGGCGTGGCGGCGCTTGCGAGATTTGGACGTCGCAGCCGGGCAGGATGGTCATGAGCGAGGCTTTGGCGGCGCGGCGATGCATGACTGTTTCGCAGGCGGCGCAGATCGCCCGGACGTTGCCGCCGGTGGCGCTGATCGGGATGTAATCGACCATGCCCAAGGCCGGCGGCCGGGGCGCGCGGCACTTGAAGCAGTAGAAGGTGCCGGGCGGACAGGGCGACTTGCGACTGGCGCTACGGCTCGAAAGGAAGGCGCGAACTGTCGCGCCGTGGAACAGCACGGGCCGGCCGCTGTCGAGCGGCTTCAACCCGTCGCGCTGCCAATGGCGCACCGTATTCTTATGCACGCCCAATCGCGCCGCCAGCTCCGCCACGTCATAGGCGCGGTTGAGCTTGACGACGTTAGGGCTGGCCCGCCGCGCAGCCATAGCGACCGCCTCAACCTTGCGACGCGATCAGCCGCCGGATCGACTCCGCCTTCACCAGCCGCCGCCGCCCGAGCTTGAACGCCTCCAGGCGGCCATCCGCGATCATCGCGTAAACGGTCGTGCGGCCCAGCCCCAAAGCCTTGACCGTGTCGCTGATCGAAACCGAAAGCTGTTCCATGCGATGCTCCACTCTACACCAGCGAGTGCCGGCGAACGTGAAGAAGCATCGGACGCGCACCGATCGGCGTCGTCCACAAACGTCCAAAAATGACCTAACGCGGCTTAGGATTCGCTCGCCGGATGTGCTCCAAAACGAGCTTGGCTTTGGCTTGCAACTGACTGTTCGCCGGGATCGGAGCGCCTTGCTCCGCGAACCAATCAGCCATCAGTTTCGCAACGTCAGCTTGGGCGCCATGCGCATCGGGGTCGGGTGCAATCGCGTTCCGTTCCGCTTCGCCGATCAAGAAGAGTAAGGCGCCATCCCAATCGTGCGAGCGTCGGCGGCCCGGCCCCCCTACCTTGACGTCGAGTTTGGCGGGCAATGTCGCGAACAAATCTGCCGGCGGCGCGGGAGCGTTCGGCGCCAGCATCTCGATCATGGACAAGGGGAAACTAAGGCCCGACAGGTCGAATGTTAGCCATGACTTGCCATGTGTCCCCTGTAATTCTTCGAAGTAATCCGGCGCTATAATCGTGGTGTGCTGCATACTTCCGCGTGCCACACCCGCCTCCCAATCGAAGTGGTCGATTTGCAGGATTGCTTCCACAGGGAGGGCGAACGGAAACTCCGGCATTCGGGGTTCCTCAACGACTACCTCTTCCCAAGGCTTTGCTGCCAAGGCCCTGAGCGCCGTTGGATCATCCGTCTCCGGGTCCGTCTCGCGGCTAAGGCGCGCCCACTCCAAGAAGTCGTGTGCTGCGACCATTTCGACTACCGTGCCGGCCGTGAACTCGAAATAGCCGGTTGTCTCAAACACGTGCCAGGACAGCATCCGTTTCGCCCATGGCCGGGGAGCCACGGTCTGAAGCATGTCGAGCGCTTGGGCGGCAGTTATCCGGCGTTCTTCCACGTTTCCGTTGCGGGCTCCGAGGGTGTGAACGGCAGTATCTGTGCGCCGTCACGGAGAGAGTCCAGCTTGTCGCTCCACCATTGCGCCATGCGGACCCGCTCATCCCAATGGGCTCCACGATGGTAAGCAGCGCGGACCTGATCGCTGTCACGGTGCGCGAGCGCCCGCTCGATTGCGTCCGGATGCCACTTGCCCGACTCGTTCAGCAGCGTGCTCGCCATCGCGCGGAAGCCATGCGCAGTCATTTCATCCGCGCCGAAGCCCATGCGGCGGAGCGCGGCGTTCGCAGTGTTCTCCGATAGCGGGCGATCACGCTTCCCCATCGCCGGGAACACAAGCCGTCCGCCGCCGGTCAATCCGCGCAACTCGCCGAGGATCGCCAGCGCTTGACGGGATAGCGGGACGACGTGCTCGCGCCGCTTCTTCATACGTGCGGCCGGAATGCGCCAGACGTTCGCCTCCAGATCGAACTCGCTCCACTCGGCTTGGCGAAGCTCGCCGGGCCGGACGAATACATGGGGCGAAAGCGCCAGTGCCAGCCGCGTGGCCGGCTGCCCCGTATAGCCATCAATGGCACGCAGCAGCTCACCGATCCGCTGGGGATCGACAATCGCGGACAGGTTCTTGGGTTTGGGCGACGCAACCGCACCAAGCAACAGCCCGGCCGGATCAGCCTTGGCGCGAGCGGTGGCAACGGCATAGCGGAACACGCGACTGGCAAAGGCGCGGGTCCGGCGGGCCGTCTCTAGGTTGCCTTGCGCTTCCTGCTTTTTGAGGACGGCCAGCAATTCGTGGGGCTCCACCTGATCGACCGGACGATGACCGATCGCGGGTTGCAGCCATTCGCGCGCCCAATGCAGCTTCGTGATGGTTGCGGTTGCGCGCCCTTCGCGTTCAGCCTTGCCGACATATTCCAGGGCGACAGCCCCGAAAGTCGTTCCAGCCGCCAGCTTGGCCGCGACCCGCTCCCGCCGCTTGGCCGCCGCGGGATCGTCGCCCGCGCCCGCTTTAGCGCGCGCCTCATCCCGCGCCTTGCGGGCCGACCCTAACGTCACGTCAGGATACTTCCCCAACGCCAGCTTCCGCTCGACACCATGCGCCCGGTACTTCAACCGCCAGAGCTTGCCGCCCGCCTTCGTGACCAGAAGGTAGAGGCCGCCACCGTCCGCGAGCTTGTAATCTCGCTCCTTCGGCTTGGCCGCGCGGATCGCCGTATCGGTAAGCGCCATGTCAGGCCCTCCAGAAAGGGCCCCCAAAAAGGCCCCCGTTTCGGCCCGGCTGCTGGCGAACAAAGGCGGACGCCAGCAACCGCGTCGCTGAAGAAAATGGCAGAAAACCTAGGGTTTGTCGACCTGTGGCGGATGTTCGCGAACAGGAAAATGGTGCCCAGAAGAGGACTCGAACCTCCACGGCCTTGCGACCGCCAGCACCTGAAGCTGGTGCGTCTACCAATTCCGCCATCTGGGCACGGGGTAGGGGCGCGCCTCTAGGGCCCGGGCGCGAGCCTTGTCAACCGGCCCGCGTGGGAGCAGGAGCGCGGGCGACGGGTCGGGCGTTCCCCTCTCCCACGGATCACGAGCGAGGCGCGCGGATGGAAGGCAGGCTGGTCACGCTGTTCGGCGGCGCCGGGTTCATCGGCCGCTATGCCGCGCAGGCGCTGTTGCGCGCGGGCGCGCGCGTGCGGTTCGCCGAGCGCGACCCGCGCCGGGCGTTCTTCCTCAAACCGCTGGGCGGGCTGGGGCAGACGCAGTTCGTCGCGGCGGACATCGGTCGCCCGGACACGGTCGCGCGCGCGGTCGAGGGCGCGGACAGCGTCGTCAACCTGGTCGGCACGTTCGGCGCCGCGATGGAGCAGGTGCATGTCGACGGCGCCCGCGCGGTGGCGCTGGCGGCGGCAACAGCGGGCGCGGAGGCGCTGGTGCACGTTTCCGCAATCGGCGCCGATCCGGCATCGCCGTCACGCTATGGCCGATCGAAGGGCGAGGGCGAGGCGGCGGTGCGCGCCGCCTTTCCGGGCGCAACGATCCTGCGCCCGGCGGTGGTGTTCGGGCCGGAGGACGATTTCCTCAACCGCTTCGCACGGCTGATCGCGCGCGCGCCGGTGGTGCCGGTATTGCGCGCGGGCGCGCGGTTCCAGCCGGTGTTCGTGGCGGACGTCGCCGATGCGATCCGCTTCGCCGTGACCGAGCCGGGCCGGCATGCGGGGCTGACGGCCGAGCTGGGCGGGCCGGACGTGCTGACCATGGCCGAACTGATGCGCTTCATCGCCGGCGCGATCCACCGGCCCGCGCGGCTGCTGTCGCTGCCCGACGCGGTCGGCGCCGGGATCGCGCGGGCGGGCTTCCTGCCGGGCGCGCCGATCAACTGGGATCAGTGGCTGATGCTCCAGCGCGATACGGTTGTGGCGCCCGGCGCGCCGGGGCTCGACGTGTTCGGCGTACCGGCGACACCGATGGCGAGCGTCGCGCCGGGCTACCTCGTCCGCCACCGCCGCATGGGCCGGTTCGCCACCCGCGCGGGCGAGACGGCGGATCTGTCGGCGTGAGCGACCTGGCGACGGCCGCGATCCTCGGCCTGGTCGAGGGCGTGACCGAGTTCCTGCCCGTCTCGTCCACCGGCCACCTGATCCTGGCGACCCGGCTGCTCGGCTACGACGCGGCGCGCTGGGCGCTGTTCAACGTCGTCATCCAGCTTGGCGCGATCGCGGCGGTGGTCGTGGTCTATCGGCGCACCTTCGCGACCGTGCTGGCGGGGCTGGCTCGGCGCGAGCCAGGCGCGTGGCGGTTCGCGCGCAACATCGCGCTCGCCTTCCTGCCGGCGGCGGTCGTCGGACTCGCGCTGCACAAGCGGATCGAGGCGCTGCTCGCCAATGCGGGTGTGGTCGCGGTGGCGCTGATCGTCGGCGGCGTCGCGATCCTGCTGGTCGAGCGGCTCGCCCGGCCCGGCACCGCGAAGGGCGTCGCCGACGTGCCGCTGGCGAGCGCGGGCGGCATCGGCCTCGTCCAGTGCCTGGCGATGGTGCCGGGCGTCAGCCGCTCGGGCGCGACGATCCTGGGCGGCGTCGCGCTGGGCGTCGAGCGGCGCACGGCGGCGGAGTTCTCCTTTTTCCTCGCCATCCCGACGATGCTGGGCGCGAGCGCGCTGGAGCTGTGGAAGAGCCGGCATGCGCTGGCGGGCGGCGGCGTCGGCTGGGGCGCGATCGGCGTCGGCACTGCCGTCGCCTTTGCGGTCGCGTTGCTGGTGGTGCGCGGGTTCGTCGGCTTTGTCGGGCGGCATGGTTTTGGCCCGTTCGCCTGGTATCGGATCGTGGCGGGCGCGATCGCGCTGGCGGCGCTGAGGCTCGGATAGGGCCGATACGTTCCCAATCTGCGCAGGTCGGCGCATAGGATCGATCCGGCCAGCACACTTTGTTTGTCGATAGGTAAGCTGTCCTGACTAGAAGAAGGTGGCCGGGCGCTGCTATGTGACCATCCGTTCACCATGGACAGGATGACGCATGGCTGGCGACATGATGCTGCGGTTCGTGGATCGCGACCAGGCCTATCCGGACCGGCGCGCGGCCGGCGCGCGCGTCGCGGACTTCGCCGAGATCGCGGACAAATACGCGGGCGCCGCCGCCGCCGACCAGGCGGGTCGCTGCTCGCAATGCGGCGTGCCCTATTGCGCGGTGCATTGCCCGTTGCACAACCACATCCCCGACTGGCTGCGCCTCACCGCCGACGGGCGGCTGCGCGACGCGTATGAGCTGAGCAACGCCACGTCCTCCATGCCGGAGATCTGCGGCCGCATCTGTCCGCAGGACCGGTTGTGCGAGGGCAATTGCGTGATCGAGTTCGCCGGCCACGGCGCGGTCACGATCGGCTCGGTCGAGAAGTTCATCACCGACACCGCGTGGGAACAGGGCTGGGTGGAGCCGCTCGTGCCCGGGCGCCCGCGTGGCCAGTCGGTCGGCGTGATCGGCGCGGGGCCGGCGGGGCTGACGGCGGCGGAACAGCTGCGGCTCGCCGGCTATGAGGTGCACGTCTATGATCGGCACGACCGGGCCGGCGGGCTGCTGACCTATGGCATCCCCGGCTTCAAGCTGGAAAAGCCGGTGGTGACGCGCCGGACCGACCGGCTGGCGGCGGGCGGCATCGTCTTTCACCAGGGTTTCGAGGTCGGGCGCGACGCGTCGCTCGACGAGCTGCGCGCCCGCCACGACGCGCTGCTGGTCGCGACCGGCGTGTACCGCGCGCGGGCGATGGAAGTGCCGGGCGCCGAGGCGGGCGGCGTGGTGCCCGCGCTCGATTACCTGATGGCGTCCAACCGCAAGGGCTTCGGCGATGCGGTGCCGGCGTTCGACGACGGCCGGCTCGACGCGGCGGGCAAGCAGGTCGTCGTGATCGGCGGCGGCGACACCGCGATGGATTGCGTGCGGACCGCCGTGCGTCAGGGCGCCGCCAGCGTGCGCTGCCTGTATCGCCGCGACCGCGCCAACATGCCCGGCTCCGCGCGTGAGGTCGCCAACGCGGAAGAGGAGGGCGTGCGCTTCGTTTGGCTGGCCGCGCCGCACGCGATCGAGTCAGGGGGCGTCCGGGCGACGCGGATGCGGCTGGGGGCCCCC
>NZ_CAHJWX010000018.1 GCF_903643065.1 Sphingomonas bacterium
GCCGGTTCAGCACGCCCATGATCGCCTCCCGCAGAAAGCAACCTTGAATCAGAACCAGACCCGCTTGGGAATCCTAAGAGTCCACGGCTCCTAGGCAGACCAGGCTGCCGTTCCTCGCCGAGCAGGTGCCGCGCTCCGAACCGTGCTTCTATCTGGCGTATATGGACGTCCCCGGTCCGGGATCGCGCCGGTGTTCGCTGCCGTTCCCGCCGCGCCGGCCGTGCCGACCGAGGGGCGCGACGATGCCTGTCCGCCCGCGCTGGCGCCGGAAGCCGCAACAGCGTGGTCGGTGGCACCGAGTCGCCCGCGCGGCATGGTCTCGTTCAACATCCCGATGAAGGCGGCTGAGGTCGCGTTTTTCGAGCGCTGCTTCCAGACGCTGGACCGCGATCCGTCGTTCGAGGAGATCGACAGTGACGTCCGGCGGGCGGTCGGCGCGACTCCGGAGCGGCCGCTCGGCGAGCTACAGCCGCTATCGCATCGGGAGCAGCGCGCCGCGGTGTCCTTCCGGTTCCGAGGCAAGGACGGCGACCCCCGCGACGTGTGCGACATCACCAGTCTCAACATCGATATCGCGGCGCTCGCGATGCTGATCGCGGTCGCGGTGCCCAGCGCGCAGCCGGGCGGATTCACCTATACGCCGATAGGGCCAGTTCTGGACAGCAACGACCCGCGACTGCTTTCGCTGCCGTAGGGCGGCTTGGTCAAGATCGCGTTGGCGACGATCCTGATCATCGACACCGACGTCCCTCCGGCGCGCGAGCTGCGGCAGTGGACATTCCACGTTTCTTGAGAGTGTCCGCGCGGTGCCTGCTTGAGGACGAACGGCACCATCAGCATTTCGCTCCGATAAACGGAGACGAGTCATGGTCGATGCCGAGTCCAGGAGCTTCGGCGCGGTATGGCGTGAGGCGGGCGCCGCGAGCGAACGGCATGGCAGCTTGCTGATCGGCGGCATGATCACGCTTGTCGCGATCGAGTTCGTCACGAACCGTCGCGGGCCGATGGGCCAATACCGCCAGCAACGTGATCGACGTCGGAGCACTTGTCGTCGTCAAGGTCGCGCTCATGCGGGCCGACCGCCTCGTCGAGCACGTAGGGCGTGCAACGATCTACGCCGTGGTGGCGCTTCTCGCAGGCGGCGGCGTTCTGCTCGGTCTGATCGCGCTCGTCGTCCCCGGCCTGTATCTGCTGGCGCGATGGTCGCTGGCGCAGCCGTTGGCGATCGCGCGTGACCGGGGTCCGATCGAGGCGATGCGCGAGAGCTGGCATCTGACCCGCGACAGCACCTGGACGCTGGTCGGCGTGTTCGTCGCGTTCGGGCTGCCGCTGCCATCCTGCTCGCGGCGGGTTTCGTGGCGACGAAGATGTTTGACGACACCTCGGCGCTGCCGGCGGTCGGGCTGCTCTCGATCGCGAACAACGCGATCCTGGTCACCGGCGCCTGCCTCGGCGTGGCGATCTACCGCCAGTTCGTCGCGCCCGTCACGCCCGGCGATCGCTCGATCCCATGATGAACGGCGAGAGCTGGGGCGTGGTCGACGCGGTCGCTCCCGTTACGCGCCATGGGTCGCGAGGCTGGAGCAGGCGGCGGCGCTGCAACCCGTGTCGTACCGACGCAAGGTGATCGCGGCGGGGCGGTTCGGCTATGTCGTGACGGGCGGGCTACTCGCCATCCCGACCGCGCTGATCAGCATCCTCTTCGTCTTCCTGTCGACCACGGCGGTGCCAGGCGGCATCGCCGTTCATTGGCTCGCCGTCCTCGCGCTCACGACGGGCATGCTCTACCTGGCGATGAGGCTGAGCCGCACACCGGCCGCTGGCGTCGTGCTGGCGCCCGCGCAAGCCCCCGCGCTGCCGGCGACCGTCGAACGGCTGCGCTTCGCCCTGGTCGCGCCGCCCATCCACGAGATCCGCCAGTGCGCGACGATGAGCGCGGGCCTGGTGCAGCAGCCCCGCTGCTGCGGCCTCGCCGCATCCCGTGCCGTCCTGATCCTGGGGCTGCCGATCTTCTACGGGCTGACGACCGGCGAGGTGGGGGCGGTGATAGTGCACGAGCTGGGACACGCCGTCGCCGCGCACAACGCTCGCTCGGGTTCGTGTATGGCGTTCGCGGGCGCTAGACCCGGATCGGTGGGCGGCTGCCATACGGCTTTCTGGCCGGCATGCTGAGGCGGTTCTTCTCCTGGTACGGGCCGTGGTTCGTCGCCTACAGCCAGGTGCTGATCCGCCAGCAGGAGTTCGAGGCCGATCGATCAGCCGTTCGGGCCGTCGGTGCGGCGGCGCTCGCGTCGACGTTGCGGCGGTTCGCGGTCAAGGCGATCAGCTGGGATCAGCATCTCGCGGCTCGCGTGGAGCAGTCGAATAGACGAGGTCTTGGTGGACCGACGGTGCTGCGCCGGGCGCTGGCCGATCTGTCCGCCCGTCATGGCAACGATCAGGATCTCCTCAATTTGACGCTGAGCTTCGAGGCACAGCTCGACGACACGCATCCCGTGCTCGCGCAGCGGCTCGTTGCGCTCGGTGAAAGCACCGTAGTCCGCGATCCCGCCGGACCGACCGGCGCGTCGCTGCTGGGATCGAGCGCGGAAACATTCATCGCCTTGTTCGGCAAGGAGCTGCTCCAGCAGGGACGACGCGATGCACGCCCAGCATCGCAGACGCTCTGAACACAAAAAACTTCTGGGCGATCTCGAGCAGGCGCTTCCGTAGGATGCGGTAGATGTCGAAGCCGAGCTCGGCTGGCGTGATCTTCTGTATTGGCGGTTCGCCCCGGCGCTGATCTGCGAGATGATGCGCGTCAGCTCGCCGCTGGCCCAGTACTGGGCGACGAGGGTGGAAAGGACGATGCCGAGCCGCAGCGACTTGGTTGTCGCCGAGAGCAGGTGGCGATCGCCTCCTACGTGACGTCGCCGAGGTTGCGGCTGCCGACCGGATGGTGACCGCGCGTCAAGTTAGGGCAGCTCGTCGAGCATGATCAGGACGGGCTCGGGCACCACCATCCTGAACTGCTCGTTTCTTGGACTTGGCCTGTTTAACAAAATGCGACATCCGGCGTGTCATTTTAAGCACCCTTTCATAGCACTGAGTGCCTAAAGAAGCATTGATTCTGTGTCTTTTCCGCTGCTCAGCGACGTGAGCCAGAGTTGGTGACTCCTACGGTTGCATTAAGTGAATATTGCTAAGAAGTTTCGTCAACACTAGCCGTTGCGAACGCTCGCTTTTTGGTAATCCTGTGTGGGACGACGGTGTGAGACTTTGCACCCGCACACAAAAAACTTTGAAAATCACTCTGCCATTTCTGCGGAGCACGTTCCTGGAGCGCGGGGCCCAGCCATCGGGCGTCATCAGCCTGGATAAGCCGCTGTCGATCGAACAGCGTCAAGGCATCCGCCAGTCATTCAGTGACGGCCATGTCGGAACGAGCAAGGCCGGGCGCGCGCTGATCCTGGACGACGGGATGACCTGGCAGGCGATGCAGGTGAGCCCGGAGGATGCCGAGTTGTTGGGCTCCCGCCGGTTCGCGGTGGAGGAGATCGCCCGCATCTACGGCGTGCCGCCGCCCATGGTCGGCGACCTGTCGCATGGCACGTTCACGAACAGTCGCGAAGCCGCGCGCTGGTTCGGACAGTTCACCCTTACGCCCCGCGTGCGGCGGCTGGAGGCGGAGCTGAACCGCGCCCTGTTCGGCGCCGGGAGCCCGTTCGAGGTCGAGTTCGATATGTCGAGCCTGTTGCGGTCGGACCCGGAAACCCGGTGGGCCAGCCACAAGATCGCGATCGACACCGGCGTGCTCGACACCGACGAGGTGCGCGAGATCGAGGGGTACAATCCGCGCGGCAACGCGTCCCCGAAGGTGCCGGCAGCGTGACTCAAGCTGCGCGCTTCAAGCAGGCCGATGCCACCAGCCCGCGCAACGTGAAGTCGCGCGTCACCCGCTCCAGCAGCCATTCGCGCGTTGCCCCCGACAGGATGTTCGGCTTGCGACCGCCCATCGGCCTGGGAGCCGCACTGCCGGTCTCACGTGCTTGCCGACCTTTCCGACGCAGTAACCGTCGTCGTCGAGCCATGCGACCATGGCCGAGGTGCTGTCACCGCAGAGGCCTCGCCTGCTCGCCAGCCAGGCTTCTAGTCCGTCGCGCTCCATCCCCTTGCGGATCCGATCCCGCAAGTCGACGGCCAGGCGCTTCAACGTGGCCACGTCGCCGGCTCCGGTGAACACGGCGCGGTCATCGTCGAGCAGCAGCGTCTTCTGAATGAAGTCGACAGGCTGGTAGCCGCGCGGTTCGGCCGTTTGTCGGACTATCATGCCCGTCGGCGTGACCTGCACCTTCGGTTGGCCCAGCTGCGAGAGGAGCACGTCCGACATGACGATCGGTGCCTCCGGCAGGAGGATCGCCGTCAGCGTCATGTCGCAGAACGGACCGTCATGGTCGCGCCTACCCGCTCGACAGACGTTGCAGCCCGTCCGATAATCCGAGCTGGCATCGACGCCATCGGCCGCGCGATCATGCGCAAGGCGCCTTGCCATCGGCGGACTGCCCGATGCTGCTCACGCCTGGGCCGAACCCGAACCAGCTTTGCCCCGCCTCTTTTTCTTCGCGCCGGATCCGCCGTCCCGAAGCCTCATGTAGGAAAGGACCTCGGCGCAGATCGATGGGTCGCCGAGGTCGGAGATAGCCGCGTCGTCGACCTCGCCGACGTCCGCGCCCAGCGCCCAGTCGGCACCGCGGCCGGTCGGCAGCATCGCCACCACCTCCTCGGCGGCGGACCTGTCCCGGTCGTTCATTGTCCACGCCATCAGCAGCAGCAGCGCCCGGCGCTTCCGATTGGTGGCGAGTGCCCCCGCCGCGGCCAGGATCTCGTCGCGCCCGCCGCGCCAGCCGAGGAGCACCGCCAGCACGCCTGCCACCGGTTCGTAGAGCCGCGCGAGGAGCTGCGGCGTTATCCTCTGGACCAGCGCCTCCTCCAGTTCCGCGCCGACCGGCAGGAGCGAATGCGCCGCCGACGACCTGACCCTCGCCCGACCGGGCTCGACGCTCAGCGCGAACAGCTTCGCGTGGGCCGCACCCCCGCCCGTGCGCGCGAGCAGGGCGAACCCGGCCCTGCGGACATCCGAGTCCGACGTGCTGGTCGCGATCGTGAGGAGGCGTTCGGCATCCGGTCCCGGGAGCGGGGCGACGGCAGCCAGGGCGTCGATCGCGGCCTGCGCTATCGGGTAATCGTCGCTGTCCCGTCCGTACTCCTGCGAATCCTTCGACCACTGGTCACCCGCGAGTGTGATCAGGGCAGGTCGATGCGCCTCGTGCGGCTTGTCCTTCAAGACCTGGACGAGGGCGCGGCGCACCGGGCTCGCGCGATGCGCGGCGAGATCGAGGAGGCGCGCCGGCAGCGGCGCAGGAAGCGGACCGGCGATCGCGGTCAGCGCACGGGCGACGACGTGGGCGTAGCGGTGGCCCAGCGCGGCATCGACGTCGGCGGCCATCCCGTGCCGGATCGCGGCCTCCACCCCGTCGACCGCCATGGATGGATCATCTGCCTTTGCGAGCGCCCAGCGCACGTCGCTCTCGATCGCGAGCCCGCCCTGGGGATCGAGTGCGAGCCTGAACGCGCGCGTCCCAGCCGACGGCTCGGCGATCGAAAACAGGACCTCAATCGCCCGCTTGCCGAGGCGGGGCTTCTGCTTGGAGAGCAGGGCCAGCTGCGCCTCCCCGATCGAGTCGAAGGGTTTCGGCAGGTTCGCGGCAGCCGTATCCGTCGCCGCAATGTGCTCTGTGCCTGTGGCCGCACGCCCCTTCCGGAAGGCGGCGAGGTCGCAGGCGATCGAGGTCAGGCGATCGTGGTCGCCGCTATCCTCTAGGCGTTGGATGATGGTCGGGAGGAGCGTCGGTGCGCGCTCGATCAGGGCGATCAGGGCCGCCTGCTCGATGCCGCCATGCGGTGACCCCGCAAGAATTCTCTTCTCGAGCGGCTGCAGGTACCGGTCGTCCCAGGTGCGAACGAGGGCAGACCATACGTCGTCCTCGTCCGGCGTGCCGTGGGCGCACTCGAACGCGCCGGCGAGTTCGTCGGGATCAGCCGCCTCGGCCGTGTCCCGGTTGGCGAGCAGCCGTAGCCAATAGGGTCTGAGCGATGCTGCATGGCGGTGCTGGACGACAGACCGCCATCCGTGCTCAGTCCGGACGCGCGCCACGTACAGCTTGAGGAATTCGCCCGCAGTGTATCCGTCGTCATTCTCGGCGAGGTACTGCGCGTAGTCCTCGCTGTAGACGTCGTTGACGATGTCCAGGTGGGTCGCGGCGGCGGACGCCAAGTCGCTCTCCGAGGGGGTCAGGACCTCGACCGCGGTGTCGATTATGGCCTCGAACCCATCCAGGTCCTTGAGCGCGCCGTAGGCGATCACGTCGTCGGTGGAGATGTAGCCGTAGTGGACGGCCGTCGACGCCGCTTCGAGGAACGACGGCGTGAGACCGTCGAACAGGCGGGCGAGCTCGTCGGCGAAGCTGTCCGGGAAGTGGGACCGGTCCCGCGGGAGCGTGTCGCGCACGAAGGTCTCCAGGATTGTGCGCGTCGCGGGGTCGGCGGCGCGCGCCGCATACCAGTCCTCCAGGTGTCCGGGCGAACCCCAGCTGTAGAACCCTCCGAAGGTCTTGTCGGGCCGGTGGCGCAGGAAGCGCGCGATCTCGCCGCCGTTGCTGGCGGCGGAACCTGCCCTGGCGGCGAGCTCGATGTGCGCCTCGAAGTCCTTGCCGCCCTCGAGCAGCCGGGCATCGAGCCAGGCGTCGATCCGCTGCGCCGCGACCGCTCCGGGAGAGACGCCGAACTTCTCCCACACGGCTGCGAGGATTCGTGCCGACGCACCGGCACCCCATTCCGCGCCGGGCCCGTCGTCGGAGACGAGCAGCTCGAGTAGCTGCCGCAGCGTGCGGCGGACGACCTGACGGTGTTCGGGCTTCTCGAGCGTCCTCGTCACGCCGGCCTCGACCCTCGGGTGGTAGTAGGTGACGAGGCCGCCCTCCCCTTGGCGCAGGTTCCGCGCGGCCACGAAGAAGTCCACGAGCGGCGACACGCCGCGTCCGAGATCGACCTGCCTGTCGGCCAAGGCGTCTTCGATCTCGCGCAGGACGGAACGCGTGACCTTCCCGCTCGTCGACAGCAGCCCGAACAGGACCGCGGCCGCCGCGACGTCCTTCCGTTGCTCTATCTGCTCGATGACCGTGCTCTCGATCGAGTTCTGATGGGCGCGGTTGATGGCGTCCTGCACGAAGCCGGGCGGGTTGCGGAGACCTGTGCGGTCCTGCACGCGCATCGCGTCGAAGAACTTCTGTATCTCGAGTGGTGTCGCCAGTTCGTCGAGCACCGTGCGCTCGGCGCCCCGGGCCAGTGCCTGCAGGTCGCGCGGGAGGCTGTCGATGCGGGAGCGGTAGAGTGCGCGCCGCTCCTTCGGCCCGTAGTTCTCGGCCTCGAGGTTGACGACCCACTGCTTGACGGAACCCAGGGCACCGGATGCGAGCGCGACGTCGTGGCGCGAGGTCGCGATCACCATCGCGTCCGGCCGTGCCGCCGCCAGCACGTCGGTCAGCTGGTCGTTCCAGGGGCGGCTGGCTGGATCGAAGTCGAACCGGCCCCAGGGATCCTCTATGTCGAACAGGACGGGCCGCGGCGTCGCGTCGCTCCGCAGTTCCGTGGGGCCCAGCAGCACGGGGCGGCGGGCGAGCCCGGCCACCTCCTTGCGCAGCTCCTCGTAGAGCATCTTCGTGGCCAGCGTCTTGCCGGTTCCGGAGGTGCCGATGATGATCGCGGCGGATCGTTCTGCCATGGCCGCGCGCAGGTCGGACCAGTTGGTCGGGTGGACGTAGTGCTCCAGCTCGGGCGAGCTGGCCAGGTAGCCATCGTGCTCCCGGATCACCTCCTCCAGGTCGCTCCGCAGCCAGTGCCCGCCGCCCGCTCTGGCGATGCGCGACCGGGCGTCCTCGCGCAGCTTCCTGCGGCAGTCCGCGAGCCGCGCCTTGGGAACGCGACACCCCTCCAGGAGGAGGCGGTCGATGTCGCCGAGCAGTCGCTCGTCGTCCTGGTTCGCGACGACCGCGACGCGTCCGGCGAAGCTGTGCGTGAACGCCTTGGAGATCATGGTCGGCATCGCGGCGGCCCGCGGCCAGGATCCGGCGTGGCGACGGCCCAGCTTCTTGGCTGGGCCGTTCAACCCGGCGCTCGTCACCAGGAGGTAGCGCGCCGTGGGGTTCTTCAGGCGCTCGGCCGCCGACTTCCTGCCTTCGCTCCCGTGTTTCAGGAGGGTTCGCAGCGTCGACGGGGTCCAGGCGTCGCCGCAGCGCCGCTTCGCCTGGACGACCAGCGTGTATCCCTTCATCGGGAGGCGGCTGACGAGGCGACCGGGTGTCGTGTCGGCGAGCTCGGCCTCGAGGTCCTCCTGCGATGCTGGCTCCAGCTCGAGTTGCTCGGTCAGATGCGACACCAGGACGAGGTCGAGCGCCAGCCAGACCGACACGTCGACCTGGTACTCGTAGCCGGCGAGCGATGCGGCGCCCGAGCCCGCGCCGCCGTCAGCTTCAGACCCGTCCGCCATGAACCTCCTCCAATGATCGCGATCGCCGGTCGACACCGAGGACCGGCCGTCCCCGCCTCGCCGGCTTGCCGAGCCGCATACGGCTCGCGCAGGCATAGTTACAACCGCGCCCGATGCGGACGACGCCAGGCCGCGACGACGAACCCACAGCCCTGATCAGCCTGCCGTCTGCTCCCCGATCAGCTTGCGGACGCTCTCCACACGTTCCTGGCAGTGCGCTGCCAGGATGTTGGCGCGTCGCACCAGCGGCTCGATGGCATCGACATCGGGGATCTGACCCGGTGCCGGCTTCAGCTTGGCGGCGATGGCCTGCAGCTCGGTGTACGCGTCCGCGAACTTGGTCGGGGCCGGTTCCTCCGGTCCCTTGATGACGACGTCCGTGCTCATGCTCGCTGGTCCTCTGTTTGCGCTTGACTTTCATTCCGCAGGTGGGTCGTGCCGTCCCTCATCTCTGCGGCGACGATATCGGCGGAGCGAACCGATCGCAGGCTCGTGAGCGGTGATCCGGCCGCGTCGCGCAGGATCGCGTAACCGGCCGCGAGCACCGTCCTGGGGTGCAGGGCGTCCGCGCAGTCCTGTATCGTCGCGATGGCCGAACGGCACACGTCGACGGCCTGCCTCGCGTCCACGATCGCTTGGCGGCGAAGTCCTGTGATTGCGCTACCCGCGTCCTCGGCCGACCGCGCGGCGTCTGCGCGGATCTGCGCAAGCAGCCGGTCCATGTCTGCCGTAACGGCCTGGGGCACGGCATCCAGTCGGGTGCGGACCTCGCTGAGCGCCCGCTCGGTCCCCAGGTCGAGTGGCCGCAGTTTGGCGCCGACGGTGGCGACGATCTCCATCCTGAGGCCTTGGATCGCTTCGCCCGCTGCCTCTCGCCGGTACCGGGCGGACCCACGGGCTGTGTCCAGCGCGGCCGTCACCGCCGCGTGGGTCTGGTCGAGCAGGTCCCGCGCGCCCGGCTCTAGCCCGGTGGCTGCGGCCCGGACCACGCGGTCGGCCACCCTGATGGCCTCGCGCGCATCCCTGTCGACGGCGGCCGAGGTGACCGCGACTGCGGCGCGGTGGTCGCTCAGGGCTCCCGCCACGGAGGCCCGCACGGACTCGTAGGCGCGGAGACCGACCATGGCCGACCGGGTGATCGTCGAGGATATGTGCTCCACCACCTTCGATGGCGTATCGCACGGGATGCAGGCGATCTCGTCGAGTAGGTTGCGATCCCTCTCGTGGCCGATGCCGGTCATCACGGGGACGTTCATCCTGCAGACCGCTTCCGCCAGCTTCTGGTCGACCAGCCACGCGAGGTCGGCGGAGGCGCCGCCGCCGCGGATGATCGCCACCGCGCAGTGCCGGTCCGGTTCCGCGCGGCACTGCCGGTAGATCTCCCGGAGCGTCTCGACGATCCGCGCCGGCGCGTCGCGTGTCTGGAAGGGGACTTCATGGTAGATGAACTCGGCCAGTCCAGCGGCGGCGAGCGTGTCCGCCGTGGATTGAGAGTCGCCGAGCCCGGCGGCTCCGGCCGGGGCGATGACCGAGACGCGCACGAAGTCGGCCGGACGCGGCAAGTTGCGGTTCCGGTCCCAAACGCCGGTGTCCTGCAGGTGCTTCCTGATCGCCTGCATGCGGGCGTTGAGGTCACCAAGCGCGAACGTCAGGTCGATGTCCGAGACGTTGACGCGGAAGCCGTAGGTCGGGTTCAGGTTTGCATCGAGCTTAACCATCACCTGCGAGCCGGAGGTCAACGTGAGGCCCGCAGCGCGGAAATCCCCCTCGATCCGGCGCCAGACGGCTGGCCAGCACCCACCCTGGACCTTGGCGATCTGCTTCCCGTCGCCATCGGCCTCGATGAATTCCATTCCGACGAAGCGGTCGCCCACCTTGAGCGTGTGCAGCTCGCAGCGCACCCACGCGGCCGGCACCCGCTTCACGATGCTCGCGACGCCGTCGAGGTACGTCCTCAGGCCCACCGACGCGTTCGCGGCTGGGCGGTCCGCCGCGGTATCGTCCGCCTGGATCATCGTGACGCCGGTGGTGACATGGTGGGAGGATATGCGCAGGCGCCGTAGGCCGTGCAAGCGCACGCACGTTGCGCACCTGGGGCGACGACGGACGCTCGCGGCACGACGGAGGGTCAGGCGCGCCGCGGCGGTGGTGCGGGGCGGCTTGCCTTTGGGCACGTCGCGCGCAAAGTAGTCGGACGCGTGACTTGCAGTGGGGAGGTTGGCCTGCATGCCCAAGGCCGACCGTTCCAAGCTCAAGGTGATGGTCTCCTCAAGTGTCCGCCACAAGGAGCCCATGCTTGATCAGATCTACGGGCTCCTTAGCGGCTTGGGATACAGGGTCTGGATGTCCTACCGCGGCACCGTTCCGAACATCCCGGGCAAGAGCGCGTTCGAGACCTGCCTCGTTGCGGTGGAGCGCTGCGACATCTTCCTCGGGATCATCACCCCGCACTACGGTTCGGGCCATGTCGCGGGGCAGCTGGGGATCACCCACCGTGAACTGCTCAAGGCGATCGAGCTCGGCATGCCGCGCTTCATGCTGGCGCACGAGCAGGTCGTGAACGCGCGCCGCCTGCTGATGGACCTCGGCTATCCCGACGCGGCCGCGCGCGCGGCGCTCAAGCTCCGCAAGGGCGCCGTCATCATCGACGACATGCGGCTGATCGACATGTACGAGGCCGCGACGCGGGAGGACTTGCCGCTGGAGAACCGGACCGACAACTGGGTGCAGCAGTACCGCATGCCGCCGGAAGCGCTGGAGTTCGCCGAGGAGCAGTTCAGTCGGGTCGAGGAGAACCGTGGATACGTCGCGGAGTGGCGGGCTCGGAAGGTGGAAGCGTGAGTGACGAGGTGATCCAGGGTCGGCTTCCCGCGGGTGAGGACGGGTCCACCGAGTTCAAGCGCGACACGCGTTCGGTCGCGGCGATCGGACGGACCGTGTGCGCCTTCCTGAACACGGACGGTGGCCAGGTGTATTGCGGGATCGCCGACGACGGGGTCGTCGTCGGGGTCAGGGGCGACGCCGCTGCGCACGCGCAGGCGCTGGAGCGAGAGCTCCGGGCCTCGATATCGCCGACGTCGCTCTTCTCGGCGGATGTGGTGACCATGGGCGGCCGCTCGGTCGTGGTCGTCGAGGTCCCCGAGGGTCATGACCGGCCCTACGTGTTCAAGGGCGCGGTCTACCTCCGCCGCGGCGTGGAGACGGTCCCGGCGGACGCCGCCATGCTGAAGGACCTCGTGCGGGACCAGGCGGATGCCCCGGTCCGCTGGGAGAAGAGGATCGCGCCGATCTCTCCCGACGATCTGGACGTGCACGAGATCCGGGCGGCTGTGCGCAAGGTCGAGTCGACGGGCCGGTTCACGTTCGCGGACCCCGATGACGACCTGGCGGTGCTCGCCGACTTCTCGGTCTACCTCAGCGGTTCCTTCACGAACGCCGCCGATGCGCTGTTTTCCCGGCGTCCGATGCTCAGGCTACCCCAGTGCCGTGTCCAGCTCGCGCGGTTCGCCGGCGACAAGGCCGACGACCTGTACCTGGACAACCGATCGTTCGAAGGTCCGTTGGCGCGCGTGTATGGCGAGGTGCTGGGCGCGATCCGTGCCGCCGTCCCCGTCCAGTCGGTGTTCCTGCCGGGCGACCAGCGCCGTGTCGACCAAGCCGCCTACGACATCCTGGCCCTTGGCGAGGGCCTGGTGAACGCCTTCGTTCATCGCGACTACTCCGCGCATTCCGGCGGCATCCGGATCCAGATGTTCGAGAACCGGATCGAGATCTGGAACAGCGGTCGCCTTCCCGACGGCCTTTCGCCGGTCGATCTGCGGCGGGACCATGCGTCGATCCTGGTGAACCCGGACATCGCCAACGTCTTCGCCGCGCAGGATCTGATGGAGCGGCTCGGTCGAGGGACCGAGAGGATCGTCTCGGCGAGCAAGGCGCTGGGGGCCCGGCCGCCCGTCTGGCGGGACGAGGCCACGGGCGTGACGCTCACCATCTTCCGGGCGGTCCAGACCGAGGCCGGGGTCTCCGTGAGGCTGAACGAGCGGCAGAACCGGCTCCTCCTCGATCTCGGCGTGGGGGACAGCTTCACGCCGAGGGACTACCAGGAGCGCTACGCCATCGGCCTGACGCCGCGCCAGGCAAGGCGCGACCTGGAGGAGCTAGAGGCACTGACGTGGCTCGTTCGCGAGGGCGCCACGCGATCCACTCGGTACCGTCTCCCCTGATTGCGGACATCTGCGGACATCGGGTGTGGCGCGACGACCGCTCGCCACAGCTGGCGGGACGGTGAGGCAAATAACTGAAAACGCGATGTTTTCCGAGTCGACGACGCGATTGTGATCCGCCCACGCGGCGTTTTCGGACATTTACGGACATCGCCGCCGGGCTGCGGCACCATTGCGCCGGGTAGCAGAAATGGCGGTCTGCGCGCCGGCTGCTCGCTCCGACATGTCACCTGCGGAAGATTTTTTCGCTTCCGCTTTCCGAACGCCGCGCAGGCCATCGCTTGACCGGCGATGAACCTCACGCATCGAACCGCATACGCCCGCACGACGCCCGTATACCAGTCGCATCCGGATGGATCGGAACCGATCGAGGTTGCGCGGCGCACCGCTCCGCTGACATGCTCCGACCAGGAGGGGTTCTAGAGATGGATATAGTTTTCGGCCTGTGGGCGGATGGCGGCGCGAGCCCGGATCACGGCGGCGCGGCCGGCGGAGCCCTCGGGCAGCCGGTGGTCGGGCTTGGCGGCCTGGTCGACGTCCTCGAGACCGCCTTGGGCCTCGGCGGTCCCCGCCGCGCCCAGGTCGTCAGGATCGCCGCGCTCCAGTCGACCCTCGAGGCGCTCGAGGGCGACTTCTTCTGGTCGCGCTCCCTCGCGATGGACCCGTGGGCGACTGCGCGCACCGTTCTCGGCTGGCGGGACGAGCTCGTCGGTTTCGGCTGGAGCCCCGGTGAGGCGTGGGCAGGGCGTCGGCTCGCCGACCTCGCCGCCGCATCGCTCGCGTCGACCAACGTGGCACCGGGCCTGCCGGACCGCCTGGAGGCTGTGCTGGCCACGCTCGAGGGCTGCACGGTCGCACCCGTCACGCGCATCCGGCTGATCGACGCGGCCGACCTGCTGCCATCGGCCGTCAGGCGCGTCGTCGACCGGTTGCGGGTGCTCGGCTGCCACGTTGAGCAGATCGCGACCGGCGGAGCCGCGGATCCGGAGACGTCCCTGGGCCGGCTGCAGCGCTGGATGCTCAACGGGACCGTGCCCACGGCCGGCGATGACGGCACGGTCACCATTGCGACCGCGGCCAGCGAGCCGCTCGCGGCCGAGATCCTCGGGCAGTGGTTCGCCGGACAGGGTTCCGGGGACGTCTCGCTCGTCGCGCAGGACGGGGACACCGACCTGCTGGACCACGGCCTCGCGGGAGCCGGACAGCCCCGTGCGGGGCGCAGCCGATCCTCCATACATCGCGGATCGCTCCAGCTCCTGCTTCTGGCGTTCAAGGGATCCTGGGCTCCGTTCGACCCCCAGGCGCTGATGGAACTGCTGGTCTTCCCCGCCTCGCCGGTCCCGTCCCGGGCCGCATGGCGCCTCGCGTCGGCGCTCGAGCAGGCGCCGGGGCGCGGCGGGCCCGAATGGGCGTCGGCCTGGGAGGCGGTCGCGGAGGCGGAGCGCGCGCGTGCCGGCAGTGACGCCGCCGAGCTCACCAAGGTCGCACCCCGGCTCGCCACTTGGCAGGCATGGTCGGAACCCGAGATGACCGACCCGGCGGCGGGTATGCCCGTTGCCCAGGCGCTTGCGATCTGCGACCGCGTCACCGCATGGGCGGTGCGCCGCTACGCCGCCACCGGGGATCCGCTCTACGCCTTCACCTCGACCCTGGCGGACGAGGTGCGTGCGGCTCTCGCCTCCCTAGGCCGGGTGCGGCTGCCTCGCCTACTCGTAGAGCGCGTGATCGACCAGGCTCTCGATCTCGGTCATCCGAACCCGGCCTCGCAGGCCGAGGCCGCGTCGTGGCGCAGCGTTCCGCATCCAGGCGCGGTCTGGGCGCCGCTGGACGCGGTGGTATGGTGGAATTTCGTCGCCACCCGGGAGGGCGCGGCCCGTTCGCCCTGGACGGAGGCGGAGCGGGCGGAACTGGCGGCAGCCGGCTGCCCCGCCGACGACGTGACCATGCCCGCGCGAGCCGCGAGCGCGGCCTGGGAACGGGCCGTGCTCAATGCCCGCGGACGCATCGTCTTCGTGTCGGGGGGCCCGGGCTGCGGTTCGGACGACGGCTTCCACCCGCTGGCGCACCGGCTGGGG
>NZ_CAHJWX010000019.1 GCF_903643065.1 Sphingomonas bacterium
GGTCGCGGCGCTGCTGGTGGATTGGGGCGCGATCCGGCAGGTGCTCGCCGCCGCCGCCGAGCGCTTTGGCGTCACGCTGGCACCGTCGGCGCTTCCCTCCGACGAGCGGATCGCGGCCGCGCTCGCCGACACGGGCGAACGCGCGACCGGCTTCGGCGCGCAACAGCTGTTCGCCCGGCATCGCGGACTGTTCGGCCTGCTGGAGGCGCGGGCCAGCGCGCGCGGCGCGTAGCGGTTGCGCGCCGCCACCGGATCGCCCATCGCCGGCTCGCACGAGGAGCGATGATGATGCAGCGGTTCGAGGGCACGCGGGATTATGTCGCGACGGACGACCTGAAGGTCGCGGTCAACGCCGCCGTGGCGCTGCGCCGACCGCTGCTGGTCAAGGGCGAGCCCGGCACCGGCAAGACGGTGCTCGCGCACGAGATCGCGCGCGCCGCCGGTGCCGAGCTGATCGAGTGGAACGTCAAGTCCACCACCAAGGCGCAACAGGGCCTGTACGAATATGACGCGGTGGCGCGGCTGCGCGATGGCCAGCTCGGCGACGCGCGCGTCCACGACATCGCCAACTATATCCGGCGCGGCAAGCTGTGGGAGGCGTTCACCCGCCCGTCGGCGCCGGTGCTGCTGATCGACGAGATCGACAAGGCCGATATCGAGTTCCCCAACGACCTGTTGCAGGAGCTCGATCGCATGGAGTTCTTCGTCTACGAGACGAAGGAACTGGTCCGCGCGGTCGAGCGCCCGATCGTGGTGATCACGTCCAACAACGAGAAGGAACTGCCCGACGCCTTCCTGCGCCGCTGCTTCTTCCACTACATCAAGTTTCCCGACCGCGACACGATGCAGGCGATCGTCGACGTCCACTTTCCCGGCATCCAGAAGATCCTCGTGGGCAAGGCGATGGATATCTTCTACGAGGTGCGTGAGGTGCCGGGGCTCAAGAAGAAGCCGTCGACCTCCGAGCTGCTCGACTGGCTCAAGCTGCTGCTCCACGAGGACCTGCCGCTTGACGTGCTGCAGAACCGCGACCCGACCAAGGCGATCCCACCGCTCCACGGCGCGCTGCTCAAGAACGAACACGACGTGATGCTCTTCGAGCGCCTCGCCTTCTTGGCCAAGCGGCAGGCGCATCGGGGCTAGGTTCCACAATCGGGCCGGTCCGGCGGCGCATTGACAATGGCACCGGACGCGCGGCGGCCGCCCCTGGTAGTGACGACGGTCATGAAGTTCTGACTAAGCACGCCCTGAAGCCGGCTCACGCCGGCGCTTTGGCTTTGAACGCGCAGTCAGACCGGCAAAAGTGTCAGTGGCCGGCGGCGAATGCGATGACTCCAGGCAATAAACCGGCTTTCGAAGTGAAATGTTGATAGGTGAGCGAGGCCGAAGGTCAGCGCGAAGGTGAGCGGCCGCTTGGAGTATTTGGTCCAGCCGGCACCGGATCCCAGCCAGCCGTGAGCCATGAAGGGATGGATGATATACAACGCGTAGGATATCCTCGCGATATAGGCGGCAGGTCGCGACTCCAGCAGCGGCGACAGGCCAGGGATCCTGCGCAGGATAGTCACGCCCACGGTCGCGGCGACCAGGTAGGGTCGCGCATAGTTGAGCCATGGTAAGCTGGTCGCGGCGGACAGCGCCGCCAAGATAGCTATCGGCCAGAACGGCAGTCGGGCCAAGACTCGGGACCAGGGTCCGTCCGGGGCATGAACGATCAATGCCAGGATGCCGCCGGCCAGGATTTCATCAACCCGGAATCAAGTGACGATCGACACCTCTACACCGACTACAATCCGGCTCGCCGTTACCGCCGCTGCCGCCATCGGCACCAACCACAACCCACGACGGCCAAGTCCCAAGACCAGGATCGTGATCGCGAGATAGAATTGCATCTCCACGCCTAAGCTCCAGAAATGGCCTGACCATGGCGCAAACGGGAACGGCGGCAGATTGGCGTAGAACAGGAAGTTGGAAATCCAGACAGGAGGACCCACCTTCTCCAAGGGCAGGGTCAATATTAGCGCCAGCCATGCCAGCGGTAGGATACGGGCGATGCGCCGCACCAGAAATCGACCGATGTCTGGGTCGCGCTGGAGGATGCTGACAATAAGAAAACCGGACAATGTGAAAAACACCGCCATCCCGATGACGCCGACCTCGCCGTTGATGTTCCAGAGCTTGGGGCCGAGCGGCAGCAGGTGAGCTGCAAGTACCAGCAGGATGCTGAGCGCGCGCCAGCCATCCAGCATGCGAAGCCGACGGTGCTGCGTTTCACCTACTGCACTGGTGAGATCAGCGGAAGGAAGGGGTGGACCGTCGGATGCAGCAACATCTCGGCTTTGTCCGTCGTGCCTGTTCATGCATGAAATCCGTTCGTTATGGTACGAGAGGCTGGCACGTCATTGTCTGCGATGATATCGGATTTGATAGGTATACGCGAATGTTTTCGAGGCGTTGATATGTGCCAGTTTAATGCTGGACCAGCCAAGCGGGTCTTTGCCAACAATGTGCTGGGTGGCTGCGCTGCAGCATGACGACACGGGCATGATCAGCCCGACGCTAGCGTTGCTGGTGCGCCAGAGCGTCCTCGTCCTCCCTGCCGCGGCTCTTAACGCTTAGCAGCGCGTCTCGACGACATCCGAACAGCCCTAGCCTTTCACCGATCCTCGTTGTCGGGGACAACACCGGCCACCTCGTCGCCGAGCAGATGCTGCTCGATGTCGCGGGACAGGTCCGCAGGTGGGGACAGACGCCGGTCGTGCTCCCGCTTCAGGATCGAGGTTACGGCGACGACTTACTGTACCGGCTCGTCGGACCGGCGCTCGACTCGGAGGGGATCAACGGCAGGCCGCGGCTGATCCGCCGGGCGGCGCAACATCGCTGGCGCTGCCTGGTGGCACGCCACACCAGATCGCGCTGGAGCAGCGGCGCGATCCCGTCACGTCCTTATCTACCAGTCATCAACCATTGATGTCATACTAAACCACGACATCTGGTACCAGAGTAGCCGTCATGCGCTCGCTTTCCTGCCGTATCGCCTTGCTGGTCGGCCTCGCCACCACCGCCGTGCCGGCGTCCGCCGACCTGCTCGGCTATGTCGGCCAGTGCGTGCCGTTCGCGCGGGCCGCGTCGGGGATCCAGATCTTCGGGGATGCCTGGACCTGGTGGGACCAGGCCGACGGGCGCTACGAACGCGGTCATCGTCCCCGCGCCGGCGCCGTCATCGTCTTCGAACGCTCGGGCCGGCTGCCGCTGGGCCATGTCGCGGTGGTCAGCCGGGTCATCGAGAAGCGGGTGGTGATGCTCACCCATGCCAATTGGTCACGGTTCAATGGCGAGCGGGGCCATGCGGAGCAGGACGTGACGCTGTACGACGTGTCGCCCGACAATGACTGGAGCGAGGTCAAGGTCTGGTTCCGCGACTCGGACGGGCTGGGCTCGACCGTCTATCCGATCGCCGGCTTCGTCTATGGCGACGGGCCGCCCGCGCCCGAGCTGACCGGGCGCCACCCGGACTATGTCGGCGCGCTGATCGATGCCTATGTTCCCGGCCGCTGACGGCTAGGCGTCGCGCCGCCGCTGTGCCACGAACCGCCGCCGAGGAGTATAAGCGGATGCGGTGGACGATCGGATGGGGATTGGTGGCGCTGGGCGGCGCCGGGCTCGCGCAGGAGCTGCCGTCGGACATCCCCAAGGCGTTCAAGCCGGTGCCGATCGTCCGGCATTATGAGCGCCGCGTCGCCGAGATCCCGATGCGCGACGGCGTCAAGCTTCACACGGTGCTGCTGATCCCGCGAGGGCTGACCGGCGGGCCGATCCTGCTCGATCGCACGCCCTACCACGCGGACCGGATCATCAAGGCCAGTGACGCCACGGAGGCGGACCAGATCGTCTCCGCCTCGGCGGGCGAGCTCGTCCGGGCCGGCTATATCCTGGCCGTGCAGGACGTGCGCGGCAAATACGGTTCGCAGGGCGTGTACGTCAACGAACGCCCGCTGCGGGGCCCCGACAACCCCGGCAAGGTCGATCACGCGACCGACGCCTATGACACGATCGACTGGCTGGTGAAGCACACGCCCGAATCGAACGGCCGCGTCGGGATGATCGGTACCAGCTATGACGGCATGATGGTCGCGATGGCGCTCACCGACCCGCACCCGGCGCTCAAGGCGGCGGTGCCGGCCAATCCGGTGATCAACACCTACAAGGGCGACGACGACTTCCACGGCGGCGCGACCAGGGTCATCGGCTACGACTATTACTATAGTCAGGACACCGCCAAGGGCGAGGGCGACGACCTGCCACGCGCCGATTACGACGATTACAACGAATGGCTCCGCGCCGGCTCGGCGAGCGACTTCGTCCACGCGCACGCGCTGGAGCAATTGCCCATCGCGCAGCGGCTGCACGATCACCCGACCTATGACGCCTATTGGCAGGCGCAGGCGCTGGAGGACATCCTGCCCCGGCGCGCACCCTCGGTGCCGACGCTGTGGATCGCGGCGCAATGGGACCAGGAGGACATCTACGGCGCGGTCGCCGCGTTCACGGCGCTGGAACCGGTCGATCCGCAGGGGCTGAACCACCTCGCCTTCGGGCCGTGGCGTCACGGCGGCTGGATGGGCGACGGCTCCACGCTGGGCGCGATCAAGTTCGACGCCGACACCGCCAGGCAGTTCCGGCAAGGCACGCTGATCCCGTTCCTGGACGAGCATCTCAAGACGAACGGACGGCCCGCCAACCTGCCGCGCGTCTTCGCGTTCCAGACGGGCACGAACCGGTGGCAGCGGCTCGATCGCTGGCCCGCGTCGACCGCGATCCAGCGCTGGTCCTTCGGCGCGAACAATACGCTCGCGGCCACGCCGGGCACCGCGACCGGCGCGGACAGCTACGTCAGCGATCCCGCCAAGCCGATCCCCTATCGCCTGCGCCCGATCCGCCCGACCTATGGGGAGAACTCCACTTGGGGCCAGTGGCTGGTTGACGACCAGCGCCCGTTCAGCGATCGCACGGACGTGCTCGCCTACCAGAGCGCGCCGCTGACGCAGCCGCTCGCGATCGCGGGCGCCGCGGCGGTGAACCTTCAGGTGACGACGACGGGCACCGACGGCGATTTCGTCGCCAAGCTGATCGACGTCTACCCGGACGTCTACGGCCCCGACCACAAGCTGAGCGGTTATCAGCTGGCGGTCGCGATGGACATCGTGCGTGGCCGCTACCGCGACAGCCTGTCGAGCCCCAAGGCGTTCGTGCCCGGCCAGCCCGCGACCGTGCGCGTGGTGCTGCCCCATGCCAATCACGTGTTCCTCCCCGGTCATCGGCTGATGGTGCAGGTCCAGTCGAGCTGGTTCCCGCTGTACGATCGAAACCCGCAGACGTTCGTGCCCAACATCTTCGATGCCAAGCCCGGCGATTACCGCAAGGCGACGGTGAGCATCGCCTGGGGCGGCGCGGGCGGCAGCGCGGTGGAGCTGCCGGTGGTGCCGACGCCGTGACGCTCACGCGTCGCGATAGGCGATCTCGAAATTGCCATAGCGGCGGCCGGCGATGAACAGCGGGACATAGACGCTCTTCACCGTCAGCTGCTGCGACCGGCGGCTCATGGCATAGACCGACATGGTGAAGGGTGCCGTGCTCTCGATCGCGCGCCTGGTCGCGGCGTCGAGCAGCACGCGGCGGTTGCGGCAATGGAGATCGTTCCAGTCCGGATCGCCGGGTCGCGGCGGCAGCGAGCGGCCGGACCCGTGCGTCGGCAGATAGCCGTTGACGTCGGTCATCACGCAGCCCTCGATATGCTGGTCGGCGGCGACGATCCGGTCGATGACCGGACGGATCAAGCGATCGGCGCAGTCGGCGAAGCGATTGTCATGGCGCGGCGGATCGGAGCCGGGGATCGGGCGATAGTCGGTGTCGAACACCGCGTCCGCCTCGATCTCGCCACGCGCGATCGCCGTCTCGACCAGCTCCAGCACCTCGTCGCGGCCCGCGATCGCCATCTCGACGAAGCGCTGGTCGTCGCGCGCGAAGCCCGCCGCGACCAGGCGATCGAACATGCGGTTGGACAGCAGCTCCAGTTCCGTGACGTTGCGCTCGGCCTCACCCAGCTGTTCGCCGTTCGCGCGCGCATCGCGGGCGAAGCCGTCCAGCCCGTCGCGCACGCGGGTAACGCCCGTCCGCACCACCTCCGTCGCGCGCACTATCTCATCGGATTGCTGCGTCACCAGCTCGGCCAGCCGCGTCACCTCGCCCAGCACGCCGTCGATCGCGCCGAACCGGTCCTGCGCCGCGCGCGCCTGCTCGACGCCGGCGGACAGGTCGGCGGCGATCCCGCCGGCTTCCTGGTGCAGGCTCGCGATGCGCGTGCCGATCGCGTCGTTGGCGATGCGGGTGGAGGCGGCGAGCCGTTTCACCTCGTCCGCCACCACCGCGAAGCCGCGCCCGGCCGCCCCCGCGCGCGCGGCCTCGATCGTCGCGTTGAGCGCCAGCACGTTGGTGGTGCGCGCCAGCCCGTCGATGTCGGCGGTGACGCGGCGCACATCCTCCATCGCGGTCGCGAAGCGGGTCAGGTGCGCGCCCAGCCGCACCACCAGATCGGTCAGCTGCGAGAAGTCGTTGATCGACTCCGAGATCAGCGGCGCGCCCGCGCGGACATGCTCGCTCGATCGATCCGCCACCGCGCGCGCCTCGATCACCGAGCGCAGGCCATGCGCCTGTTCCGCCGACAGCTGCGCCGTCACGTCCTGCAGGCTCGCCAGCGTTACCATCTGGGCGCGGATCGTGCCGGAGACCCGGGTCATGTGGCCGTGCGCCTCGGTCGCGCCGATCGCGACGGCGCCGCAGTTGCGCGCCATGTCGTCGATCGCGCTCGCGTCCGCCTTCGTCGCCATGCTAGGCCCAGTCGTCGTCATGTCGCCGGCCTAGCCTCCACAAGGTAAGCGCGGCGTTAACCTGCCAGGGCCGTCATGTTCCTCGCCTTCCTCGACGAGCTGCGCGCCGCCGGCATCCCGGCCGGCCTCAAGGAGCATCTGACGCTGCTCGCCGCGCTGGAGGCCGACGTGATCGAGCGGACGCCGGAGCAGTTCTACTTCCTGTCGCGCGCCACCTATGTGAAGGACGAGGCGCTGCTGGACCGGTTCGACCAGGTCTTCGCCAAGGTGTTTCGCGGCGTCGCGCGGGACGGGGGCGAGCAGACCGCCGAGATTCCGGCCGACTGGCTCCGGGCGATCGCGGAACGGTTTCTGACCCCCGAGGAGATGGAGAAGATCAGGTCGCTGGGATCGTGGGACGAGATCATGGCGGCGCTCAGGCAGCGGCTGGCGGAACAGCAGGGTCGGCATCAAGGCGGCAGCAAGTGGATCGGCACCGGCGGCATCTCGCCGTTCGGCAATGGCGGCTATAATCCCGAAGGCGTGCGGATCGGCGGCGAGTCCGGGCGCGGTCGCGCGATCAAGCTGTGGGACCAGCGTGCGTTTCGCGACCTGGACAACACGCGCGAGCTGGGCACGCGCAACATCAAGGTGGCGCTGCGGCGCCTGCGTCGCTTCGCGCGCGAGGGCGCGGCGGACGAGCTGGACCTCGACGCGACGATCGCCGGCACCGCGCGCCAGGGCTGGCTAGACGTCGTGATGCGGCCCGAGCGGCACAATGCGGTCAAGCTGCTGCTGTGCCTGGATGTCGGCGGCTCGATGGACCCGTTCGTCACGCGGTGCGAGGAGCTGTTCAGCGCCGCCACGACCGAGTTCAGGCATCTGGAGTTCTTCTATTTCCACAATTGCCCGTACGAGGGTCTGTGGAAGGACAATCGCCGCCGCTTTGAGGAGCGGACGCCGACCTCCGACGTGCTGCACAAGTTCGGCCCTGACCACAAGCTGGTGTTCGTCGGCGACGCGAGCATGAGCCCGTACGAGATCACGCAGCCGGGCGGGTCGGTCGAGCACCATAACGAGGAAGCCGGCGCGGTCTGGCTGCGCCGGCTGACCGACACCTATCCGGCGGCGGTGTGGCTCAACCCGGTGGCCCAGGCGCAATGGGGCTATTCGCCATCGGTGACGATGATCCGCGAGCTGATGGGCGACCGCATGTACCCGCTGACGCTCGACGGCCTCGACAATGCGATGCGCGAGCTGACGCGCCGGCATTGATGGGCGCACATCCAGCTTGGCGACGGTGACGAGCCGGCGCGAGACGGCGGGGCACGCCGGGGGGTAGGAACATCGACGGCGCCCGCACCGTTGTGCCTGGGATCGGAGTAGCCCATGTCATCCATTCCCAATGCCAAGATGAAGCACGCGCATGTCCAGCACGATGCGCCCGCGCCCGCCCCGGAACCGCAGCCTCACGCCGAGGCGCCCGCGCCGGAATCGCTGACCGACCGCGCGAAGGAACTGGCCGGCGAGGCGGTCGAGGTGGTCAGGGAGCATCCGGGCACGATCGCGGCGATCGGCGCGGCGGTGCTGGCGGGCGCGGCGGCGCTGGTCGGCGGCCCCGCCATCGCCAAGGCGATCAAGGGCAGCCCCAAGCCCGCGCCGAAGAAGGGCGGGGCCAGGAAGAAGAAATAACCTCGTCACCCCGGCCTTGCGCCGGGGTCCGGCACGTCGGCCGGACGCGCCCGCGCCAGGGACGTGGTGAATGCCGGGGCGAACCCGGCATGACCCGCTTCAATACAGCAGGAAGTCGAGCCGCTCCTCCGCCCCCGCCGCCTCGTCCGGGGTCGCCAATGCGTCAAGGTCGCCCGGCGCGGCAGCGGGATCGTCCACCCACTCGCGCAACCGCGTCCCACCGTTGATCACGTCGATGGCCAGCTTGTCGAACTCGTACTCATACGGGAAGTCGCGCCACAGCGCCACATCGGGCATCAGCGTCCGCACCGCCCGGAACGCCGCCGCCTGAAGCCGCCACGGCCGGAACGCCCCGTGGTCGTAGGCCGAGCCCTCGGCATGGATGAACAGCCCGCCGCACAACGCCCCCACATGCTTGTGGAAGGTCGGCTGAAACCAGATCGGCCGCAGCGTGCAGCCCGCCAGCCACGCGGGCGCGAGCACCCGCATCTCGGCCAGCACCGCGCGCGCGTCCAGCCCCGGCGCGCCGAACATCTCCAGCGGCCGTGTCGTGCCCCGGCCTTCCGACAACGTCGTGCCTTCCAGCATCACCGTGCCCGCATAGGCACGCGCCATATTGAAATTGGCGGCATTGGGCGACGGATTGACCCACACCCGCTCGGGCGGCCAGCCAAAGCCCGGCCCCTCGTCGGGCCGCCAGCCGGCCATCGCGATCACGCGATAGTCGACGTCGAGCCGCCATCGCGTGACGAACCACCGCCCCAGCTCGCCCAGCGTCAGCCCATGGCGCATCGGCATCGGCCCGGCGCCGACGAAGCTCTCCCAGCCCGGGCGCAGCGTCATGCCTTCCACCGGTCGCCCCGCCGGATTAGGCCGATCGAGCACCCACACCGCCTTGCCCGCCGCCGCGCACGCCTCCAGCACGTACAGCAGCGTCGTCACGAACGTGTAGATGCGGCAGCCCACATCCTGGAGGTCGACCAGCAGCACGTCGAACGTCTCCATCGAAGGACCCGTCGGCCGCCGCACCTCGCCATAGAGGCTGAAGACGGGGACGCCGTACACCGGATCGGTCTCGTCCGGGCTCTCCATCATGTTGTCCTGGAGATCGCCCCGCACCCCATGCTGCGGCCCAAACAGCGCGGTGACGTTGACGCCCGCCGCGATGAGCGCGTCGAGCGAGTGGGTCAGGTCGGCGGTGACCGACGCCGGATGCGCGAGCAGGGCGACGCGCTTGCCCGCGAGCGGCGCGCGGAGGGCGGGGTCGGCGAGGAAGCGATCGATGCCGAAGTTCATGGAGCGGGTGGTGCCGGGAGCTTGGCGGTGAAGCAAGCCGGGTTGTGGAAGTCCGGCGGGCCGGGGGCGTGGGCGAGGGCCCAGTAAGATTTGGTGCCATCGGCTTCCTCAATGACGGCGGAGAGGCCCACGGCTGTTTCCCGGTTTGCGCACGCTGAGACGTCCAGCTCGGCGTGCACCGACATCAGCAACCCGTTGTACGGAGACAGCTGAATGTCCGGCTCGAAGGTGAGCGGTAGTTCACGCATCCCGGTCCGGTAATCATCGAAGGCATAGGCCGCCCAGGCAAATGACGGCGAAAGGTTGTACTCAATATAGCCGCTATCGCCCTCCGGCTTCAGGAACAGCTCGACGCAGGTCGTCTGCCACAGACCATCTGTCCGGACGGGTTCGACCGCGACAGGTAGATGAAGCTGACGACACGAGTGAATGTGGAAGTCGATCATGCGCTCGTGGGGTGCGCCGCCGAGCGTCGTCAGAAAAGCGTAGACAGCGGTCACGCCGCTGGACGGCGTGTCCGAATGGCAAGTCAGATCAAGCCGCGTCTGCATCGCCTCGCCTTTGGGCTTGCGCCCGTGAGCGTCACCAAAAGCCGAGTCTGGCGCAACCCGCAACCCTCCCCTACATCCCCGCCTCCCATGGCCACCGTCCTCCCCTCCCCGCCGCGCGTCGGCATGGTGTCGCTCGGCTGCCCCAAGAACCTCGTCGACTCCGAGCGCATCCTCACGGTGCTCCGGTCGGAGGGCTATCGTATGTCCCCCGACTATGCCGGCGCGGACGTGGTGCTCGTCAACACCTGCGGTTTCCTCGACTCCGCCAAGGAGGAGTCGCTCGAAGCGATCGGCGAGGCGATCGCGGAGAACGGGCGGGTGATCGTCACCGGCTGCATGGGCGCGGAGGCGCAGCTGATCCGCGCGCGTTTCCCGCAGGTGCTCGCGATCACCGGCGCGCATCAGTATGAGCAAGTCGTCGAGGCGGTGCACGCGGCGGCGCCACCAGCGCGCTCGCCCTATCTCGACCTGGTCCCCGGCGGCGCGGTGGAGGATGTCGACCTCAAGCTGACCCCGCGCCACTACAGCTATCTGAAGATCAGCGAGGGCTGCAATCACCGCTGCTCCTTCTGCATCATCCCGTCGTTGCGCGGCGATCTGGTCAGCCGCCGCCCCGACGCGATCCTGCGCGAGGCGGAGAAGCTGGTCGCCGCCGGCACGCGCGAGCTGCTCGTCATCAGCCAGGACACGTCGGCCTATGGCATCGACATCCGCCGCGAGCCCCGTGCCTGGAAAGGGCGCGAGGTGGTGCCGACGATGACCGACCTCGCCCGCGAGCTGGGCCGCATCGCGCCCTGGGTGCGGCTTCACTACGTGTACCCCTACCCGCATGTCGACAGCGTCATTCCGCTGATGGCCGAGGGCCTGGTGCTGCCGTATCTCGACATCCCGTTTCAGCATGCCTCGCCCGCCGTGCTCAAGCGCATGAAGCGCCCCGCCAACGAGGCCAAGGTGCTCGACCGCATCCGCGGCTGGCGCAGCGTCTGCCCCGATATCGCGATCCGCTCCACCTTCGTCGTCGGCTTCCCCGGCGAGACGGAGGCGGACTTCGAGTATCTGCTCGACTGGCTGGACGAGGCACAGCTCGACCGCGTCGGCGCCTTTCGATTCGAGCCGGTCGCCGGCGCCGCCGCCAACGCGCTGCCCGATCCGGTGCCCGAGGCGCTCAAGGAAGAGCGCTACGCCCGCGTGATGGAGCGCACCGCCGCGATCAGCGCCGCCAAGCTGGCCGCGAAGATCGGCGGTACGCTGCTCGTAATCATCGACGAGGTCGGCGAGGATGGCGCGACGGGCCGATCCCAGGCCGACGCGCCCGAGATCGACGGCGCCGTGTTCCTGCGCGACGCCGGCCACCTCGCGCCCGGCGACATCGTCCCCGTCCTGATCGAGGACGCCGACGAGCACGACCTTTATGGCGTGCCTAGGCGATGATGTTGAGGCATTACGGCTGGACCGTATAGCGTGGATGGGTCGCGACCATGACGGAAGGGTCTTCGCAGCTCCCGACATCGGTGATGTCCGGGGCACCAATAACCAGCCAGACTGGTGGGACCCCTCTGGTACTGGAGATCCATGGGCGAGAGTTGACCATATGGGTCGCTTCTGCTGATAGCCCGATCGTACGGCAGCGCCTGAAGGACCTCGGACGTCAACAGAAGACCTTCGCTGCCAGGGCTGGTAACGCGGCCAATACTGCTCAACAGGTGGGTATTGGCATCGGTGCGGCCTTGGCGGTCGGCGGTGGTGTAGCGTTAGCCACGGCTACTGCCGCTTTGGGCGCGCTCGTCCTGACGATATCAGGTGTTGTGATCGCGCTTGCTGGCCTGCTCGCTTCCCACCTCTTCACTTCGCGCCGAATCGCGCATGAGGAACGGGTCAGTCGCTATCTGGATGCTGCAGAGGAGCTGAAGCAATGACATCTCTATTGTTCAACAATTTACTCATCGTTGTCGCAGTGACCGCCATCGTGATAATTTCCTACCTGCTGGCGGTTCTTTGGCATCAGGTGATCCGGGACGACCGAACCAGCGAGCAGACAGAAACGGCGTTCTTCGAGTTCCTGCGGGAGTTGATGGCCCGACACGAACGCGACAGTGCCAAGCCGACCTCGTAGCGTTGTGACGACCGAGGCTAAACGATGATGCGAACAGACTGGCTGTGGCTTGCTCCTCTCTCCCTCCTCTCCACCCCCGCGTTCGCGCAGGCGCTCACGCCCGCCGAACAGGCGCAGATCGACAAGGTCGTCACCGACGCGCTCGCCGACACGGGCGTGCCGTCGGCCGAGATCGCGATCGTGCGCGGGGGGCGGATCGTGCTGTCCCGGGCCTATGGCAAGCAATGCGAGCGCTGTGGCGCGCCCGATCCGACGCTGCCCTACCAGATCGCGTCAAACTCAAAGCAGTTCACCGCGATGGCGATGCTGCTGCTGGAGGACGAGGGCAGGCTGAACCTGGATGATCACGTGGCCAGATACCTGCTGGGCATCAGCGGGGGCGACACGATCACGGTGCGCCAGCTCTTGTCGCACACCAGCGGCCTGCAGGATTACTGGCCGCAGGATTACAGCTTCAAGGCGATGGCGACGCCGGTCACGCCCGCGCAGATCGTCGACCGCTGGGCCAGGAAGCCGCTCGATTTCACGCCTGGCACGCAGTGGCAATATTCCAACACCGGCTATGTCGTCGCCGGACTGATCGTGGAGAAGGTGGCGGGCATGCCGCTGCTCGACCTCCTGCGCCAGCGCATCTTCGGGCCGCTGGGCATCCGCGCGATCGACCAGGACCTGGCGCGAGGGCCCGGCTTCCCGGACGGCTACAGGCGCCTTGCGCTCGGCCCCGTGCGGGTCGAGACGCCGGCGGCGCGCGGCTGGCTATACGCGGCGGGCGAGCTGTCGATGTCGGCGCAGGACCTTGCGAGATGGGACATCGCGCGGATGGACCGCGCGCTCGTGCCGGCGGACGACTGGGCCGCGCAGGAAACGCCGGTGCGGCTCGCGGACGGCTCCACCACTGGCTACGGGCTGGGCGTCTTCGCCGGGGTCGCCGACGGTCGCCGCTTCGTGGAGCATAGCGGCGAGGCGGTCGGCTTCCTGTCGGAGAACATGGTGCTGCCGGACGACAAGGCGGCGGTGGTGGTGCTCACCAACGCCTGGTTCTCCGACGCCTATCGGCGCATCGCCACCGCGATCAGCCGCATCATCCTTCCCACCCCGCCCGCGACGGCGGACGATCAGGCCGCGATGGTCAAGGTGCGCCAGGTCTATGATCAGCTCCGCACCGGTACGCTGGACGCGCGCCTGTTGACGGCGGACGCCGCCTATTACTTCAACCCCGCCGCGCAGGCCGACTACCGGACCAGCCTGCAACCGCTGGGCGAGCCGGCGGCGTTCACGCAGGCCGGCAAAACGGCGCTGCGTGGCGGCTTCGTCGAGCGCAATTACCGCGTCAGCTATCCCGGGCGCGTGCTCCAGATCGGCACCTTCGCCGAACCGGGCCCGGGTGGTCGCCTCGAACAACTGCTGGTGAGCCCCGCGCAATGATCGACCTGCCCGCCCTGCTCCGCCCCGATCGCGGCGAGCCCGCCCGCGCGATCCACCTCGTCACCCCCGCCGACTGGCCCGCCTGGCTCGCCGCACAAGCCCCGCGCGTCC
>NZ_CAHJWX010000020.1 GCF_903643065.1 Sphingomonas bacterium
TCACCGCCGCCTCGCCACCCGCCGGCGCCTGTTGCGCCGCCACGAACACGAGCGGGCCCGAGCCCGCAAACGCGCGCCCGAGCGCGGCCTGCGCCTCGTCGGGCGTCACCGTCCTGGCCCAGGCGCGCACCTGCGCCTCGTCCTGCACCGGGCTGGTGGCGACCTCGTCCTCGTCGATATTGTCGAGCAGGTTGTCGACGATGTCGGTGGTCTTGCGCGTGTCGTTGCCCGCCGCCGCGCTCGCGAACTCGGCGAGCAGCGTGGTCAGCGCGCGATCCAGCTCGGCGCGGGTGAAGCCGAACCGCATCGCCCGGCGCTGCTCGTCCACCACGACCTTGAGCGCCGCCAGCCGCTTTTCCGGTGCGGCATTGAGGCCCAGATTGGTGAGGTTGGCGGATTTCAGCACGTTGCCCTGCCCGAACGATGCGCCCAGAAAGGGCGGGTCGGGCCGGCGCGACAGATCGGTATAGCGCTGGTTGAGCATGGTGATCGCCACCAGCCGGACGAAGTCCTCGCGCTCTCGCGTGTCGGTGTCGGCGCGCGCGTCATAGGCTCGCGCCCACGTCACCAGCGTGCGCTCAGGCGCGCCGGCCTCGGCAAAGGCACGGACCTGCTCGGTGCGGGCCTTGACCGCGCCATAGTCGATCGGCGGGCCGGCGGGGGTCTTGGGCCGCCAGTCGGCGAAGCGCGTCCTGATCCGCGCCTCCATCTGATCCGCGTCGAAATCGCCGATCGCGACCACCACCGCGTTGTCCGGGCGGTAATGCGCCTCGTAATAGGCACGCAGGCGCGGCGCCTGGGCGGTCTTGATCACGTCCACCAGCCCGATCGGCCAGCGCGTCGGCGCGCGCTGGCCCTCCAGGTCGAAGCCGAGCTGCGCCTTGACCGCGTGATAGCCCGGGCTGTCGCGCAACCGCTCCTCCGACAGGATCACGCCCCGCTCGGAGTCCATGCTCGTCTGCGACAGCGTCAGCTCGCTCGCGATCTCGCGGAAGAAGCCAAGGCCCGTGTCGATGCTGTCCGCATCGGAGCGCGGGAAATCGAACTGATAGGTCGTCGCGGTCTGCCCGGTCGAGGCATTGGTGTCCGCGCCAAAGGCGAGGCCGTGGCGCTGGAGCACACGCATCATCTCGCCGTCGGGCACGTGGGTGCTGCCGCGAAACGCCATATGTTCCAGGAAATGCGCCAGGCCCTGCTGGTCGTCCTCCTCCGCGATCGAGCCCGAGCCGATATAGAGCCGCAGCGACATCTGTCCCGGCGGCGTCGCGTTATGCATGACGGCATAGCGCATCCCGTTGGGCAGCGTGCCGAAGCGGATCGCCGGGTCCGCCTTGCGGCCGCTATAGCTCTGCGCCCACACGCCCGGCCGCTTCTGCGGCACCTGCGCCATGGCGGCGGCCGCGAACAGCGAAGCCGAAGCGCCCAGCCACCAAGTCATTCGATTCATGCGATCCTCCGCCCGGCATCGCGCTTACGCGGAGGGGAGAGTGGCTTCAATCCTCCCTGGGGCGGGGCGGGGACCGCCGCCGCAGGCGATGGTGGAGGGAGCCGGCGGCGCGGTGTCTAGACCGGGGCTCCCTTCCGTCACTGTTGCGCGGGCACAGCTTCCCGTTCCGGAAGGATGAAGGCGTTGCCCCCGCTCCCGCCCGCAGCAGCACGCGCCCAAACATAAGGAGCATGGCATCGGGGATGTCCCGCTCGCATTGAAGGCAAGCGTTTCGGCCAGGTCACGGCGCTGGACGAGTTCGGCTTTGCCGTCCGGCAGGGCGGGGTATCCGGATTACCGGGCGGCAACGGCGCGGGCGAAACCACCAGCCCGCGCGTGGTGCTCGACACCATCCGCCCAGCCGCCGAACGGATCGTCGTGCCGAGGCGCGAGCCGCGGCGGGCGCATGCGCGCGGTATCGCCTCCTATAGAAAGCGGGCAATATACTGCGCGGGGTACTATCGCCAGTTAAACCGCTACGGGACAGGCAGCGCGAGTACCGCAGCCGGCTTGACCTGACGCGCGGCGACAAAACCAAGATGGATAGGGGGCATGGCACGACAGATGCCGCTCGTTATTGTTCTGGTTGATTGCCTGATCCTGTAGTACTTCGTCTACCAGAAGGTGTAGTTGCAACAAACTGTGATCTCTAAGCATTTATGACTGGCCAATCATCGCGACCGGGTCGGTGCCATGTTGCTGTTGGACCGCGATCTCTGAGCGGTTATGACCGCGTCCGATTGCCGGAGGATCGTCCACCAGTTGCTGTTGGACCGCGATCTCTGAGCGGTTATGACGCCGCCGCTGACGTTTACTGCATTGACCATGTTGCTGTTGGACCGCGATCTCTGAGCGGTTATGACCGAGGCCGAGGGCGCAACCGGGTCCGGGGAGTTGCTGTTGGACCGCGATCTCTGAGCGGTTATGACATTACGGATCGAACCGTCCCGCTCAATCGAGTTGCTGTTGGACCGCGATCTCTGAGCGGTTATGACAACCGCGCGCCCAGCCGCACCAGGACGGCCAGTTGCTGTTGGACCGCGATCTCTGAGCGGTTATGACCAGCGGCAACGCGGCTGGGCTGACCGGCGAGTTGCTGTTGGGCCGCGATCTCTGAGCGGTTATGACAAATCGACCGTTCTTCCGCGCCATCCAATGAGTTGCTGTTGGACCGCGATCTCTGAGCGGTTATGACCAGCGGCAACGCGGCTGGGCTGACCGGCGAGTTGCTGTTGGGCCGCGATCTCTGAGCGGTTATGACATACAGCGCCACCGTTCAGCCCTCCCGTTGGTTGCTGTTGGGCCGCGATCTCTGAGCGGTTATGACCGACGCCGACCAGCCGCGCAACGTCGCATGGTTGCTGTTGGGCCGCGATCTCTGAGCGGTTATGACGCGATAATAGGCAAGCCGATCAGCCGCCCAGTTGCTGTTGGGCCGCGATCTCTGAGCGGTTATGACAATCCGTACTGACACCGCGATTATGGTGGAGTTGCTGTTGGGCCGCGATCTCTGAGCGGTTATGACCGCGCGTCTCCTCGCGCAGCGTCTCGGTCTGTTGCTGTTGGGCCGCGATCTCTGAGCGGTTATGACGCGCGCGCGCCACGAGGCGCCGGCGGCCGGGTTGCTGTTGGGCCGCGATCTCTGAGCGGTTATGACTGTCGCTGCGAGACCTCGCGTGAGCGGCCTGTTGCTGTTGGGCCGCGATCTCTGAGCGGTTATGACACGTGTTGGTACACGTGCGCGACCCGAAAAGTTGCTGTTGGGCCGCGATCTCTGAGCGGTTATGACGAGGCGAAGGCGGGGACCATTAAGTGCTCGTTGCTGTTGGGCCGCGATCTCTGAGCGGTTATGACTAGATCGGCCGACCACCATCGCTTCACACGGTTGCTGTTGGGCCGCGATCTCTGAGCGGTTATGACTCCTCCCAGATCAGGTCCAGCTCACCCCGGTTGCTGTTGGGCCGCGATCTCTGAGCGGTTATGACCGATCTTGACATCGATGGGCTGGAGCAGGTGTTGCTGTTGGGCCGCGATCTCTGAGCGGTTATGACCGGCTCCATGAGCGCGCGCTGAAAGTCTGTGTTGCTGTTGGGCCGCGATCTCTGAGCGGTTATGACACTATCGCCTGACGCCCGGCATGTCGTCGCGTTGCTGTTGGGCCGCGATCTCTGAGCGGTTATGACGGCGCCGTTGCGCGCCCACCACGGCTCCAGGTTGCTGTTGGGCCGCGATCTCTGAGCGGTTATGACCCGCACGAGCTGGCGGCGCTGCCGAGCTGGGTTGCTGTTGGGCCGCGATCTCTGAGCGGTTATGACGACAGCCTGCGCCAGTCGCGCGCGGCGCTGGTTGCTGTTGGGCCGCGATCTCTGAGCGGTTATGACAAAGAGGAACGGCTGTTGCAGGCGTGCCGCGTTGCTGTTGGGCCGCGATCTCTGAGCGGTTATGACCTGCTTCATGCCTGCGCGCCGTCGGCCGACGTTGCTGTTGGGCCGCGATCTCTGAGCGGTTATGACGCTCCGGCCCCGGCAGGCCGCACCAGCTTGGTTGCTGTTGGGCCGCGATCTCTGAGCGGTTATGACGGAGGGCCTGCTAACTCGTTCTTTTCGAACGAGTTAGCAGGCCCAAACCGCCCCTCGAAACGGTCGCGAATCATTCAGAACAGCGCCAGCTGGTCCGGATTTCGGCGGGGACGGCGGCGACGTTGGCCCGCGAATCGGACGATGTTCTCATATTGCTTGTCCGTGAAGCTGAGGATGTGGATGTCGCCCTTGTCCGGCAGGTGCGCCTCGATCCGCCGCAGATAGGCCTCGAACTGCTCCTTGCCGTTACAAAATCGGGCATAGATCGAGAATTGCGATTTCTCGAAGCCCTCGTCGAGCAGGTACTCGCGGAACTTGGTCGCCGCGCGCATCTCCGCCTTGGTGCCGACGGGCAGGTCGAACATGACGAAGATCCACATCAGTCGATAGCCGCTGAGCTGGGTCGCGCTCACGCGGGCACGGGCACGGGGAGCGCGGCGAGATCGAGCGCCGCCGGCGGGCGGGGCAGCATCAGGTCGCTTGCCTGGCCCGACTGAAAGGCGCGCGCGAGCGTCGCCGCCGCGCGGGTCGCCGCCTGCCACACCGTCGTGGTACCGTCCTCGCCGGGCAGATCGAGTGCGATCAGGCCGGCATAGGCGCGCTTGGCCGCCGGCGTCACCTCGACCACCCCCGCGCCCAGCAACCGCATCGTCAGCCAGTCGACCAGCGGCCGGAACGGCTCGATCAGGTCGTCGGCGAGCGCCAGCGGGTTGCCGCGATTGGCATGGTGGACGCCGACGGACGGGTGCAGCCCCGCCGCGACCACCGCGCGCGCGCAGGTCGCGCGCATCACCGCATAGCCGTAGTTGAGCAGGCCGTTGGCCCCGCCCGCGTCGCGATCGCGGCGAAAGCCCGCGCCCATCAGCTCGCCCCAGTAACGCCGCGCCGCCTGCGCCTCGACGTTCTCCGGATCGCCCGAGCCGACCCGGCGCGCCATAAAGGCGTAGGGCGCCGCCGATCCGCCGGCGGCGGCGATCACCGCGCCCTGCCAGCCGATCTTGGCGATCACCAGCGCGCGCCACAGCTGCTTGGCGAGCGGCCGCCGCGCCTCCCATTGCGCGCGCATGCGGCCGTTCTGCGCGTGGTGCCCCGCGATCGGCAGGCAGATCGCGACGGGCGAATGGTGTGCGCCGCACAACAGCAGGATCGCGCCGCGCTCGGCCAGCGCCACGACCAGGTTGGTCGTCCAAGTGACGCCGTGCGCATGGACGATCACCGCGCCGACATCGTCGAGCGGCACGCGCCCAACCTCCTCATGCCCCTCGCTCACGATCAGGTGCCCGCGATGCGCGGACAGGTGCCGGCCATCGGTGGCGATGTCGACGATGCGTTCCACGGCGGCCCTCCTGTGCCAGGAGGTTAGGGGACTTTGGATGAGTAGTCAGCGCGGGCCGGGGTCGAATATCCTCCCTAACGGGTCCATTCGTACCTGACGGGCCTTCGCCTTCAAGATGCTGCCGCCGGACAAGTAGACGTATTTGAACGGATCACTTTCGCGCTTCGTTGCATCACGCTCCTTGAGATTGCCGGCTTCGTTCGGCGCCGCGAGCGTCAAGCGACCCTGCACGTTAAAGCCCGCCACCCGCAGGATTTCACGAGCGGCGCCGTCCCGTTCCACCGCGAGCAGATCGTTCTGGCGTAGGTTTAGCATTAGCTTCGCGGCAGGATGAGGTCGCTGGTCCTCGTTACCTGGTCGATGCGCGTCAAACATGGTCACCACCTTGGTCACGAGCTTGCCCGAGGGCAGACGCCACAGCTCAAATCGGGCGTTCGCATCGCCCTTGTAGGCCTTGTAGGCGCGTCCTGCGTCGTCGCGGATTGGGATGATATTGAGCGGCTCCTCAATCCGGACGTGCCGCAGTCCCTTGAAAAGGGGCTTGCCGGTCTTGTCCTTCCTAATGCCACCGTCGCGGTGCAACTGTTTCAACCCGACCTCGAAGTCCTTGCCGCCGCGACCATGGGTCGCCTTCTCCAGTTCTTCGCGGAGGGCGGCGTCAACGATCCGCTCCGGATCGGAGATATCTCCCGGCTTGAGGCCAAGAAGCGGTACACGATGCACGACGATAGGGGTTCGACCGTCCGACGCGGTCTTTCCCGTCAGGCCGTAGGCCGTATCGTTGTGGAGGCGCCCGGCGGTGGAGTCGTGGTGACGTGACGGCGCATGTTGGCGCCCGTGATCGGCCTTGAAACTTACCGTCGTGCGGAGGAGCTGCTCCCGCAGTTCCTCGCGAAAGCCAGGCCAGGGCTGCTCCAGATCGTCGAACAGGCGGTCCAGGTCGCGGTCCTCCGCCAGTCCGGCGGTGCGCGCGATGCGCTGTAGCAGTCCGCGCGTCGTCGCCGCCGTGACCGCTGCGTCGATCGCGTGATGGCGGTGATCCAGCCGGTTCTTGGGCGCGTCGCTGTGCTTGTTCTCAACATAATTATGATCTGGCAGAAGGCTGTTCAGCCCCCAGAGCCGCCGCAGCATCGCGGTCATGCGGCCAGGGATGACGTAGACGCCGCCCCCATCCGCCTCGGGGTAGAGGCTGCGCAAATACTTGCCCGCGAGCCGGGACAAATACTGCGTATCGGTCAACTGGCGCGCCAGGAAACCGCCGTCCTTCTCCACGCGCGCCATCGCGTCGGGGCCGAAGCGCCACTGCTTCGACTTGTGAAGGCGGGCGACCTGCGTGGTGATCCGATCCCAGCGATCCGCGTCGCTGCCCCACTTTTCGAACGGCGTCCTGTTGCCCTTGACCCGATTGCAGCTTCGATGAGCGACGACCTTGTTGGAGGCGCTGTCATCGAGCGAACGCGAGTAGGGGATGACGTGATCGATGTCCGCCTCGCCGGTGAACAGCTGGCGCATGCCGATCGGCTCGGCGCAATAGGGGCAGCGCCGGTCGGCGACGTTGGCGGAGTTCAGCTCCTCCCAAAGCTTGAGCAACGCGCGATTCGCGCCGGTATCGGGCGCCACCGGTTCGCCCGTGCGCTCTTCGGATGCGTCAACGCCTCGCAGCAGGCGCGAGCGGCGCTGCGCGTCGGCGGTGTCCTTGCGGATGCGCTTATTGTGATCCTCTTTGTCCTTGTCGTTGAGCTTCAGGTCGCGGGCGAGTTCGACGACGATCTGATCCGGCCGACCGTGCACCGCCATGATCGCGTTGACGAGCTTCTCCAGCTGGCGCAGCCCGATGTGGACGGTGGGGTTGGTGATCTTGCCCCAGCGCTTCTCCGGAGGGTCGGATGCGAGCTGAGTGCCCGGCGGTATGTCCTGGCTCAGCAATTCGCCATAGTAAGGAAGCTTCTCCAGCACCTCGCCCGTGCGGAAATCGCTATGATGGCCACCCGGAAACGCGGCGAGCACCGCCTTGTCGTAGGTGACGACGTCCTTCTTCAACTCGGCGAGGATGAGCCGGGTCGCGGTCTCGCCCAGGCGGCCGTGACCTTCCGGCGGATGCACCTTCGCCGTCTCCCGTGCAGAACTTTCATTCAACTCGCAGTCCTGCGTCAGGAACGCGTGTAGTCGGTCTGGATCTTCCTCCTCCAACAATCGCTCGACGATCTGCCATTGTTGCTCAGCGGACTTGTTCGCCCAAGCGGTCTCGCCAAACCTGGTCTTGTGCGCCAGCGCGGCATATATTTCGTTGCCGGCCAGTTTGAGGCGGGTATCCGTTGCCTTGTTGAAGCTTTCGCCGGGTTGCAGCTTCAATCTCTTGCCCAGCGCGGTAAAGCTTCGTTCTCTTGCTCCGCGCAACTCGCGGATCAGGTCATCGCGTTGCTCCAGCGTCAGTTTGCGCGAGGCCTCGCCCGGTGTCGTGATCTCCAGCTGGTTGATCTCCTCGTAAAGCCGTCTCTCCTGGAACAGCGGGTGTGCCTTTGGCAGGCGACGCTCGCTGTTGACGAAGGTGCAAACACCAACCTCCGCTTCCTTGAGCGGGCGTTGAAAGAACAGGATGCGGTGCAGCGCGGCACAGGCCGTGTCGGTCAGCAGCGCTGGATGATATCCGACCTGTTCTTCCCAGATGCGGTTGAACTCGTGCTCGACATGGCGACGTTGCGGGTAGAAATCATAGGTCTGACTGTCACTGTCCAGCCGAACGCGGGTGGACTTTGGGTCCGGACGACCATGTTCGTCAGTCGCCGTCTGACGCCCGTGGAGAAAGACGCCCAGTGTTTCTGCGTCAGCTTCGGCCATGGCGCGATCGAGCGCATATTCACCTTGCTTGATCTTACCCTGCTCGTTCTCCTTAGTTCGGCGCTCCGCCTTGCGATTGGACAGGAAGCCGCGCCGCTGGTTGAGGTGGAACAGCGCACGGCCAATCTCATACGGATCGAGCCGTTCCGTAAGCGCGCGAGCGCGAAGTTCGTAGGGCAGCGCGGGGTGGTATTTACCACCGCCATTCCGGAACCGGGCAATTCTGCCTTCGGCGATCAGCTTGCGCTCATCGGCGTCGGCGGGCATTAGGTCGTGATCGACTAAAGCCTGCAGAAAGGCTGAGCGTCGGCCAAGATAGCGGTCCCGTCGACGCCGCGTCGCTCGCGCCGCGCGACGATCGACCGCGAGGGAGGCACCGGATTTCGGATCGCGACCGTTGCTGAAAATGCGCGCGCCGATGTCAACAATTTTGCCTCTCGTGATGGTGGCTTCATCGAATGCCGACCTTTCATTGACTTCCACCAGCGCCCATCCAATGCTGTTCGTTCCAACATCAAGTCCAAGCCGAAGAGCCATTTTCTGCATTCCATCACTAACGGCAGTGACCTATGGGATAACACTGATTAATTTGGCTTGCAACGCATTGGCTAAAGCGGCATGGGCGAAGGCAGTGCAGAAATGCTCGAAGTCGGAGGCGATTGTCCAAACCTCGCCTCCGACTTCGGATGCTGCCTCGCATCAGGGCATGACGTAGCATTAGCTCGGCGTGAGTCCAAGCCGCCGAGCGGCTCAGGTACTTTCGGCTTCACTGACGGCAAGTGACCTAGTTGCAGCTTATTGACATCACGTTCGCGTGGGGTAGGATGACGTTCTCAGAGATCGCGTCCAGCTGTTAACAAGCAGCTTGACTGCACCAAATAAGGGCGGGGCTACGGCCCCGCCTTTTTCATGGGAGAGCGCTAGGTGACCGTCGAGGCCGCGCCGCGCCCCCACCCTGCTTCCCATCTCTACCTCCAGGTCCTCCTCGCCATCGCGCTGGGCGCGCTGGTCGGCGCGCTGGCGCCCGCCACCGGGGCGGCGCTCAAGCCGCTGGGGGATGCCTTCGTCAAGCTGGTGCGGATGATCATCGCGCCCGTGATCTTCCTGACGCTGTCGACCGGCATCGCCGGCGTCGCCGAGCTCAAGGCGCTGGGGCGGGTCGCGGCCAAGGCGCTGGGCTATTTCGTCGCGGTCTCGACGCTGGCGCTGGTGATCGGCCTGATCGTCGGCGACCTTGTCCGGCCCGGCGCCGGCATGGGCGTCGATCCGCGCACGCTCGACGCCGGCGCGGTCGCGACCTATGCGAAACAGGCGGGCGAGACCGGCATCGTCGACTTCCTGCTCGCGAGCATCCCCGACACGCTCGTCGGCGCGTTCACCGGTCCCTCGATCCTGCCCGTCCTGCTTGTCGCGATACTCACCGGCGTGTCGCTCAGCCTGACCGGCGAGCCGGCGCGGCCGGTGCTGGACCTGCTCGAACGCCTCTCTCTGGTCGTGTTCCGCATCGTCGCGATGCTGATGCGGCTCGCCCCGATCGGCGCGTTCGGGGCGATCGCGTTCACCGTGGGCAGGTTCGGGCTGGCCGCGCTCGCGCATCTCGGCGCGCTGGTCGCGTGCTTCTATGGCACGGCGGCGCTCTTCGTGCTGATCGTGCTGGGCGGCATCGCCGGGCTGTGCGGCTTTTCCATCCTCAAGCTGCTGCGCTATCTGTCGACCGAGCTGCTGCTGGTGCTCGGCACGTCGTCGTCGGAGGCGGCGTTGCCGCGGCTGATCGAGAAGCTGGAGGCGGCGGGCTGCGCCCGGTCGGTGGTCGGGCTGGTCGTGCCGTTGGGCTATTCGTTCAACCTGGACGGCACCAACATCTATCTGACGCTGGCCGTGCTGTTCATCGCACAGGCGACGGGGACGACATTGGGCTGGGGGCAGGAGGCCGCGCTGCTCGGCGTCGCGATGCTGTCGTCAAAGGGCGCGGCCGGCGTGACCGGCGCGGGGTTCATCACGCTGGCGGCGACGCTGTCGATCGTGCCGACGGTGCCGGTCGCGGGCATGGCGCTGATCCTCGGCGTCGATCGGTTCATGTCCGAATGCCGCAGCCTCACCAACTTCGTCGGCAACGCGGTGGCGACGATCGTGGTCGCGCGCTGGGAAGGCGTGCTCGACCGCGATCGGCTGCGCGCGGCGCTGGGGTAGCGGACAACGCGCGCGAGGCTTGCGCCGGCCGGCGATTGGCGGAATGAGGCGGGGATGTCCTCCACCATCGCCGAACTCGCCCGCCGCCGCACCGCCGCCAGAGCCGGAGGCGGGCAGAAGCGCGTCGACGCGCAACACGCCAAGGGCAAGCTCACCGCGCGCGAGCGGCTGGACGTGCTGCTCGACCACGACTCGTTCGAGGAGCTCGACATGTTCGTCGAGCACAACGCGGTCGATTTCGGCATGGCGGAGCAGACGGTGCCGGGCGACGGCGTCGTCACCGGCTCGGGCACGATCAACGGCCGGCTGGTGTTCGTCTTCTCGCAGGATTTCACCGTGTTCGGCGGTTCGCTGTCGGAGCGGCACGCGCAGAAGATCTGCAAGATCATGGACATGGCGCTCAAGGTCGGCGCCCCCGTGATCGGCCTCAACGATTCGGGCGGCGCGCGCATCCAGGAGGGCGTCGCGTCGCTCGGTGGCTATGCCGAGGTGTTCCAGCGCAACGTGCTGGCGTCGGGCGTGGTGCCGCAGCTCAGCCTGATCATGGGCCCATGTGCGGGCGGCGCGGTATATTCGCCGGCGATGACGGACTTCATCTTCATGGTGAAGGACTCGTCCTACATGTTCGTCACCGGGCCCGACGTGGTGAAGACCGTCACCAACGAGGTGGTGACGCAGGAGGCGCTGGGCGGCGCGGTGACGCACACCACCAAGACCAGCGTCGCCGACGTGGCGTTCGAGAACGATGTCGAGGCGCTGCTCGCGGCGCGCGACTTCATCGATTTCCTGCCGCTGTCGAACCGGCAGGGCGTGCCCGAGCGGCCGACCAGCGATCCGTGGGACCGCGTCGACGAGTCGCTCGACACGCTGATCCCGGCGTCCGCCAACCAGCCCTACGACATGCACGAGCTGATCGCCAAGGTGGTGGACGAGGGCGATTTCTTCGAGGTCCAGCCCGCGCACGCCGCCAACATCGTCACCGGCTTCGGCCGGATCGAGGGCCGCACAATCGGCATCGTCGCCAACCAGCCGACCGTGCTGGCGGGCGTGCTCGACATCAACTCGTCCAAAAAGGCCGCTCGCTTCGTGCGCTTCTGCGATGCCTTCGGCGTTCCCGTCGTCACCTTCGTCGACGTGCCGGGCTTTCTGCCGGGGACGGCGCAGGAGCATAACGGCATCATCAAGCACGGCGCCAAGCTGCTCTTCGCCTATGCGGAGGCGACCGTGCCCAAGATCACCGTGATCACGCGCAAGGCCTATGGCGGCGCCTATGACGTGATGGCGTCCAAGCATCTGCGCGGCGATCTCAACTACGCCTGGCCGACCGCCGAGATCGCGGTGATGGGCGCGAAGGGGGCGGTGGAGATCATCTTTCGTGGCCGGACGCCCGACGAGATCGCCGAGCGGACGGCGGAGTATGAGGCGCGCTTCGCCAACCCGTTCGTGGCGGCGAGCAAGGGCTTCATCGACGAGGTCATCCAGCCCCACTCGACGCGCCGCCGCATCGCCCTCGGGCTACGCAAGCTGCGGGGCAAGACGCTGGAGAACCCGTGGAAGAAGCATGACAATATCCCGTTGTGAAGGGCCGGCCTGCGCATTATAAGCTGATGTGAAGGAGCGGCGAAGATGCAGACCGAACGGGTGACGTTCCTCACCACGCCGGACCACAAGGCGGCGCTCGACGCGTTTGCCCGCGACAGCGGTATGTCCGTCGGACATGTCGTGCGCGAGGCGACGAGCAGCTACATCGCGCAGGAGAGTGCCGACGAAGAGGAAGCGCGCGCGCTTGTCCTTGACGAAGTCGAGCGGGCGATGCCGCTGATCCAGGAAGATCTGGACGCCATTCGCGCGAGCATCGCCGAAGCCCGGGCGGCGATCGCCAAGGCTCTGGCCGGGCCAGACCACCGGCGGGACCTCGCGGCCTGATGGCGGTCGCCGAGCGAACCTGGGGCGCGTTCAAGTCTTTTGTTCTCTACCAGGAGACAATCAAGGCCATCCGCGACGATATGGCCGCCTTGTCGCGTGATGTGGCGGCGCTGAGCAACGCGCACGCTGACCTGCGTGATCGGATCAGTCGGTTGGAAGGCGTCATCGACGGGGTAGCCATGGCCGGCCGTCAGCGCCGGATCGAGGGATGACGCTAGGCCGCCTCAACCACATCGGCATCGCGACGCCGTCGATCGAGCGTTCGGTCGAGACATACCGCACCCTGCTCGGCGCCACCGCGATCGGCGCGTCGTTCGATCTGCCCGCGCAGGGCGTGCGCGTTTGCTTCGTCGACGCGCCCAACACGCAGGTCGAGCTGATCCAGCCGCTCGACGACGCCTCGCCGATCGCCGGCTTCCTGCGCAAGAACCCCGCCGGCGGGCAGCATCACCTCTGCTTCGAGGTGCCCGACCTCGCCGCCGCCGTCGCCGCCCTGCGCGCGAAGGGCGCCACGTTGCTGGGCGAGCCGCGCATCGGCGCGCACGGGACGCCGATCGTCTTCGTCCACCCCCGCGACATGGGCGGCGTGCTCGTCGAGATGATGGAACCGCCCGCGCACTGAGTCGCCCCGACGTGCGAAAAGGAGTAAGCCGGCCGCATGAACAAGCCCGCTCACCTCCTCACCCCCGACTTCCACATCGGCCCGCTCAACGAGAATGGGGAGCAGATCTGGTCGCCGGAGGAGGAAGCGGCGATCGCGCGGGCCTGGGCCGATCCCGAACGGGTTACCGCCCTGGCCGAGGCGGAAGCCGATATCGCCGCCGGGCGGGTACGGACTCATGCGGAACATTGCGCGTGGATGGATGAGCGCAAACGGGAGTGGTACGCCCAGCGCGGCTTTGAACGTCGTCTGGAGCGAACGGGCTGAGCATGATCTCCTGCGGCACTGGCTCTTCCTGGCCGAGCGGAGCACGTTTTACGCCGAACGGGTCGAGGCAAGATTGAGGTCGGCGGCTGCGCTGATCGGCACAGTGCCGTTCATGGGGAGACGGGTCGTCCGGACGACATGCGACCTGTCTTTGCCCGACATCCAGTATGTCATCCGCTACCGCGTCGATGAGGATGTCGTCCGCATCCTCGAAATCTACAGCCCTCGCCAGAACAGGGAGGAACCGTGACCACCGCCACGATCCAAGCCGAACGCCGCGACGACGTGCTCGTGCTCACCCTCGACCGGCCCGATCGGCTCAACGCCGCCAGCGTCGAACTCGCGGACGAGCTGTCCGACGCGCTCGACCGGATCGATGGCGCGCGCGCGGTGCTGCTGACCGGCGCGGGCCGCGCCTTCTGCTCGGGCGCGGACCTGCAGGGGCTGGGCGAGCGCGCCGGCTCGGCGGGG
>NZ_CAHJWX010000021.1 GCF_903643065.1 Sphingomonas bacterium
CCGCCGCCGGGCAGGACCGGCAGGCGCAGGCCGCGCTCGCCGCGCTGGCGACATCGCGGACGCATGCCTATCGCGCGATGGCGCTGCTGACGCAGGGCGACCTGCTCGCCCGCGCCAGGGACACCAGGGGCGCCGCCGCCCGCTATGCCGCCGTCGCGAACGACGCGTCGCTGGAGCCGCCCTTCCGCGACCTAGCGCTGCTGCGCGAGACGGCGGCGGAGTTCGACACCGTCGCGCCGCAGGTCGTGATCGATCGCCTCCGCCCGCTCGTCCGCACGGACGGCGCCTGGTATGGCTCGGCCGGCGAGATGACCGCGATCGCCTATCTCCGCCAGGGCCGGCGCGACCTCGCCACGCGCCTGTTCAGCCAGATCGGGCGTACCGACACCGTTCCTGAATCGATCCGTCAACGCGTCGTTCAGATGGCGACGGCGAACGGCGGGGACGCCGCCCCCTCGACCGGAGCCCCGCCGCAGCCATGATCTCCCGCCTCCGCCCGCTCGTCGCGGCCGTGTCCCTGCTCGCGCTGGCGGGCTGCGGCATCTTCAAGGCCGCGCCCAAGAAGACCCCGACGATCGGCACCCGCGTCCCCATCCTCGTCTCCGAGAACCCGATGGAGACCGACAAGGCGATCGCCGACGTCGCGATCGTGCTGCCCCCGGCGGTGGCCAATGACAGCTGGACGCAGTCTGGCGGCAACGCGTCCAAGTCGCTCGGCCAGCTGCCGCTCGCCGCCGCGCCGGCGCGGCTGTGGAGCGCCGTGGTCGACGGCGGCTCCACGCGCGCGCGACTCGCCGCGACGCCGGTGATCGCCGACGGCAAGCTGTTCGTGATCGACGTCGACGCCGATCTCCACGCCTTTGACGCCAATACCGGCGCGCGGCTGTGGGACGCGTCACTCGCCGCCGGCAAGGAGAACCGCGCGTCGCGCTTCGGCGGGGGCGCCAGCTATGACGACGGCAAGCTGTTCGCGACCGACGGGCTGGGCGATGTCGGCGCGTTCAACGCCGCCGACGGCAAGCCGTTGTGGAAGGTCCGCCCCGGCGGCCCGCTGCGCGGCAGCCCCACCGTCGCCAACGGCATCGTCTATGTGCTGAGCCAGGACAACCAGCTGTTCGCGCTCAACGAGACCGACGGCGTCGTCAGCTGGACCGCGCAGGGCACGTCCGAATCGCAGGGCGTGTTCGGCGTCGCCGCGCCGGCGGCCGCGCAGGGCACGGTGGTGGCGGGCTTCTCCAGCGGCGAGCTGAGCGCCTATCGCTACGAGAACGGCCGCGTGCTCTGGCAGGATGCGCTGGCGCGCACCTCCATCTCCACCTCGGTGTCCTCGATCACCGATGTCGACGCCGATCCGGTGATCGACGCGGGCCGCGTCTATGCGGTGGGGCAGGGCGGGCGGATGGTCGCGCTCGATCTCGGCTCGGGCCAGCGCCTGTGGGAACAGAATGTCGCCGGCATCTCCACGCCCTGGCTCGCGGGCGAGTGGCTATTCGTCGTCACCGACGACGCGCGGCTGGTCTGCCTGTCCAAAACCAATGGCAAGGCGCGCTGGATCGCGCAGCTGCCGCGCTACAAGAACGACAAGAAGAAGAAGGGTGACCCCTTCCTCTGGTACGGCCCCGTGCTCGCCGGCGGCCGGCTCGTCGTCACCAGCTCGCGCGGCGATCTCGCCTTCGCCAGCGTGACGGATGGGACGCTGGGCACGGTGATCAAGGGCAAGGTGCCGTACAACCTGCCCCCGGTAGTCGCCAATGCGACGATCTACACGCTCGACGGCAAGGGCCGCATCACCGCCTGGCGGTGAGCGGAACCAATCTGGCCCCAGGTTTTTGGCTTCAGGATGATGCGAGCCCGGGGCCCGGCGTGGCAGAAAGGGGTGCTCGATGATCCAGCCTGCCAAGGTTCGCCGGTCGCCCCCGCCACCATCGTCCCGGCAGGACAGCTATGTCTTCGATGACAAGAACGGGCTGCGCATCTGGCTGAACGAGGCGGTCAGGCGCGGCGAAGTTTCCGCTCACGACGCCGAGCAGACGATCCGCAGCATCACGCCCGGCCAGGCGATCGGGTTCGGCGAGGACTACGGCAAGCTGCTGATCGGAACGATCAAGGACAGCTTCGGATCGTACAAGATCGCGCAGAAGCTGGTGAAGGATTTCCATCGCTGGTGGGGTGTCCAGGTTTACTTCAAGCCCGGCGCAAAGGGCGATCTGGTCATCATCAAGGGCTGGCCGAAAGGGCGCGAGCTGTTGTCGGCGACCCGTTACAGGGTCGATAATCCGAAGATCATGGAGCTGCAGATCGGTAAGCCGGGCATCCAGGCAGCGGCCAAGGAGTCGGCCCGATTCGGCATCGTCCTGGTCGTCGCGTTCGACGCGTACCAGTTCATCCGCGACCATGACCTGCCGCACCTGCTCGGAAGCCTTACCGTTGACATCCCGTCCGTCATGCTCGCCTCGGCGATCGGCGCGCTCGCCGGGACGCTGGCGGTCGGCACGGTGGTGGTCGGCACGATCGCGCTCGGGCCGGCGCTGCTGGCGTTCGCGGTCGGCGCGGCGGTGGGCATCGGCCTGTTCGCGCTCGACAAGGAGCTGGGCCTGACGGAGAGGGCCACCGCCGCGTGGGAGCGAGCGCTCGACAAGCTGGAGCGCTGGTGGGACGAGGCGGGCGCGGAAGCGAGCCGCCGTTGGCATCAATTCTGCACCAGCGGTATCGTGCAGGACATGGAGAACGGCTTTCGAGGCTTTGGCCAGCAATTGGGCCGGGCGGCCAGTTCGCCCTCCGCGCCCGGATCGATGTTCTGACCGGCGCGACGCGCTGGCGGGTGCAGGCGGTCGGCGTCGCGATCGTCTGCTTCGCGGCGGCGGCCGTGGACGGCATGTTCGCGGGCCAGGATATGCTTCACCTGATCCATGGCTTCACGACGCCGCTGCCGGTGATCAGTTCGGCGCATTACGCGCTGGCCAGCCTGTTCCTGACGCCGATGGCGGTCGGCATCGGCCTGATGTTCCTGCTGAGCAGACAGGCGACCCCGGCGCAGATGAAGGCGGCCGCGAACAGTCCACGGCCGGGTGCCCGCCGCTTTCTGCTGTTTATCGCCGGCAGTCTGGTCGCCGCGCTGATCGCGCCCATTCCGCAGTTCTGGACGGTGGACACGCTGGCGCGCCGGCGCGGCTATGTCGGCTGCCCCGCGCTCGATCGACCCCACCATCAGCCCGATCGCTGGGCCGTTCCCGGCCACTGTCCCGGACCCGGCGCCGACCCGAACAGCTAGGCTGGAGCCGCGTCCCGGCGCGGGATGACGTGGCCGCCCGCCTCGGCTAGGGGCTGGGCATGCCGCTTCCCATCGTCGCCATCGTCGGCCGGCCCAATGTCGGCAAGTCGACGCTGTTCAACCGGCTGGTCGGCAAGAAGCTGGCGCTCGTCGACGACCGGCCGGGCGTCACGCGCGACCGGCGCGAGGGCGACGCGCATCTGGTCGGGCTCGACTTCCGCGTCGTCGACACCGCCGGCTATGAGGATGAGGACGCGCAGTCGCTGCCCGGCCGCATGCGCCGTCAGACCGAGGCGGCGGTCGCGGGCGCCGATGTCGCGCTGTTCGTGGTCGACGCGCGCGCCGGCGTGACCCCGCTCGACGCGGAGATCGCGCGCTGGCTGCGCGGCTCGACGACGCCGATCGTGCTCGCGGCCAACAAGGCGGAGGGCCGCGCGGGCGATGACGGCATCCTCGACGCGCTCCAGCTCGGCTTCGGCGATCCGGTGCAGCTGTCGGCCGAACATGGCGAGGGCATCGGCGACCTGTTCGAGGCATTACAGCCGTTCCTGGAGCGCGAGGCGGCCGAGCCGGAAGCGGAGCGGGAGGACGGCCCGCTCAAGCTGGCGATCGTCGGCCGGCCCAATGCGGGCAAGTCGACGCTGGTCAACCGGATGCTGGGCGAGGACCGGCTGATCACCGGGCCCGAGGCCGGCATCACGCGCGACTCGATCGCGATCGACTGGCACTGGCAGGGCAAGCCGGTCCGCCTGATCGACACCGCCGGTCTGCGCAAGCGCGCCAAGGTGCAGGACAAGCTGGAGAAGCTTTCCGTCGCCGACGCGCTCCACGCGATCGACTTCGCCGAGGTGGTGGTGCTGCTGCTCGACGCGACGCTCGGGCTGGAGGCGCAGGACCTGCGTATCGCCGACCGGGTGCTGGAGGAGGGCCGGGCGCTCGTCATCGCGCTCAACAAATGGGATGTCGCCGCCGATGCCTCGTCGCTGTTCAACGGCGTCAAGAAGGCGCTGGAGGACGGGCTCAGCCAGGTGAAGGGCGTGCCGTTGCTCACCGTTTCGGCGGCGACCGGCAAGGGGCTGGACCAATTGCTCGCCGCCGCGTTCGAGACGCGCGAGGCCTGGTCCAGGCGCGTCGGCACGGGCGAGCTCAACCGCTGGTTCGAGCGCGCGGTGGAGGCAAACCCGCCGCCCGCGCCCGGCGGCAAGCGCGTCAAGCTGCGCTACGTGACGCAGGTCAAGAGCCGGCCGCCCTCGTTCGTCATCTTCGGCACGCGCGTCGACCAGCTGCCCGCCAGCTACCAGCGTTACCTGGTCAATTCGATGCGCCGCGACCTGGGCTTCGGCGCGGTCCCCGTCCGACTGACGCTGCGCGCCCCGAAGAACCCGTTCGGGACCTGACTCCCGCCATTTCGGGCCATTCGCCCGCGCGCCGGCAAGGCTTCGTTTACGACCTGGATGTATCGCGAGACCGGGATCAAGGGCCGGGCACGGCCGGGGAGCGCGATCGGTGTCGTTCGAAGGCAGCAATCTGGTCGACTGGACCGCCTATGCCAAGGCGCGCGGGGAGCTGGGCGCGGGGTTCGTCCGCATCCTCAGCTATTTCCGCGAGGACGGGGTCAAGTCGGTCGCGGCGATCGAGGCGGCGATGCGCGCCCGGTCGGCGACCGCGATGGTCATTCCCGCGCATACGCTGAAGGGCGAATCGCACCAGTTCGGCGCCGTGCCGCTGGGCACGCTGGCCGAACAGATCGAGACGATCGCGCGCGACTGCGTCGAGCAGCAGGAGGCGCCCGACGAGGCGCTGGCGCTGATCGCCCGGCTCCGCCCGCTGTTCAACGAGACGCTGGTGCTGCTGGAGCGCGAGGCCAACCCACTCGTCGCGCGCAAGCCGATGGTCGGCGGGTTCGGCCGCAAGGCGGCGGCCTACTGAACGAAGCGCTGTCCGGCAGCCGCGACTCGCGGCACAGCGGCTTGCACGTCACGCCAGCGCCGCATCCGCGCCCATCAGCGCGGGGAAGAACCCCTCATGTGCGGTGCGCAACGCGTCCAGCGTCACCACGTCATCGCGATCGGGTCGTTCGAAGATCAGCCGCTTGCCGCCCGTCCGCCCGAGCGGCTCCACCTCGACCCCGGCCACATGCGCGGCGTGGAGGAAGTCGGCCAGGCCGTGGTCGTGCGCGGTGACGACGTACACGCCCTGGTCCTCGGCGAAGAACGCGCGCGCGCAGTCGAACGGCTGCTTGCGGTCGACGATCGCGCCGATCCCGCCCGCCAGCGCCATCTCGGCGATCGCCACCGCGACGCCGCCGTCCGCGACGTCGTGCACCGCCGACAACTGCCCCGCGGCGATCCCGGCGCGGATCAGCCCGCCCGCCGCCTTTTCCGCCGGAAGGTCGACCGAGGGCGGCGGACCGTCCTCGCGCCCATGCAGCTCGCGCAGCCACAGCGACTGGCCCAGCTCGCCCCGCCGCGTGCCGACCGCCAGCACGATGTCGCCCGCGCCCTTGAACGCGATCGTGGCGCTCTTGCTCCAGTCCGCCAGCAGTCCGACGCCGCCGATCGCGGGCGTCGGCAGGATCGCGGAGCCCCCGCCGGTGGCGCGGCTCTCATTGTACAGGCTGACATTGCCGCTCACGACCGGGAAGTCGAGCGCGCGGGCGGCGTCGGCCATGCCGTCGAGACAGCCGATCAGCTGGCCCATGACCTCGGGCCGCTCGGGGCTGGCGAAGTTGAGGCAATTGGTCAGCGCCAGCGGCTCGGCGCCGACCGCGCACAGGTTGCGCCATGCCTCCGCCACCGCCTGCCGCCCGCCCGCGACCGGATCGGCGGCGCAATAGCGGGGCGTGCAATCGGTCGTCATCGCCAGCGCCTTCGCCGTGCCATGCACCCGCACCACGGCGGCGTCGCCGCCGGGCCGCTGGACGGTATCGGCCCCCACCATCGTGTCATACTGTTCCCAAATCCATCGGCGGCTGGCGAGGTCGGGCGAGCCCATCAGCGCGAGCAGGTCGGCCGCGATATCGCGGCACGCGGGCACATCGGCGAGCGGCGCCGGGGCGGGAGTGGGCACGTGCGGCCGATCGTACAGCGGCGCTTCGTCCGCCAGCGGCCCGAGCGGGATGTCCGCCACCGTCTCGCCGCGCCAGCGCAGCATCATCCGGCCGGTCCCGGTCACCTGGCCGATCACCGCGAAGTCCAGCTCCCATTTGCGGAACACCGCTTCCGCCTCGGCCTCGCGGCCGGGCTTGAGCACCATCAGCATCCGCTCCTGGCTCTCGCTCAGCATCATCTCGTACGGCGTCATGCCCGTCTCGCGCTGGGGCACCTCATCCAACACCAGTTCGATGCCGACCCCGCCCTTGCTCGCCATCTCGACCGACGAGGAGGTGAGGCCGGCGGCGCCCATGTCCTGGATCGCGACGATCGCGTCCGATGCCATCAGCTCCAGGCACGCCTCGATCAGCAGCTTCTCGGTGAACGGATCGCCGACCTGCACCGTCGGCCGCTTCTCGTCCGCCCCCTCGCCGAAATCGGCCGACGCCATCGTCGCGCCATGGATGCCGTCGCGCCCCGTCTTGGAGCCGACATAGACGATCGGGTTGCCGGGGCCGGACGCGGCGGACAGGAAGATCCTGTCCTGATCGGCCACGCCCACCGTCATCGCGTTGACCAGGATGTTGCCGTCATAGGCGGCGTGGAAGTTCACCTCGCCGCCCACCGTCGGCACGCCGACGCAATTGCCATAGCCGCCGATGCCGTGGACCACGCCCGCGATCAGGTGGCGCGTCCGGGGATGGTCCGGCCGCCCGAAGCGCAGCGCGTTCAGGTTCGCGATCGGCCGCGCGCCCATCGTGAACACGTCGCGCAGGATGCCGCCCACCCCCGTCGCCGCGCCCTGGTACGGCTCGATATACGACGGATGGTTGTGCGACTCCATCTTGAACACCGCCGCTTGGCCGTCACCGATGTCGATCACGCCCGCATTCTCGCCCGGCCCGTGGATCACGCGCGCGCCCGTCGTCGGCAGCCTGCGCAGGTGCAGCCGGCTCGACTTGTAGGAACAATGTTCGGACCACATCACCGAGAAGATGCCGAGTTCCAGCAGGTTCGGCTCGCGCCCGAGCGCGTGGCGGACGCGGTCATATTCGTCGGGAGAAAGCCCGTGCTCGGCGACGATGGCGGGGGTGATGACGGTCATGGCTTCACTTCCCTGGCGCCGCGGGCTGCCCGTAGAGCCCGACCAGCTCGCCGCGCGCGACGACATGGCCCTTCATCGCGACGAGCAGCGTCTCGCGATCGGCGGCCGGCGCGATCAACAGCGGCGCATCGAGCGCGAAGACCTGGAAGTGATAATGGTGCGCCGCGTCGCCGATCGGCGGATGCGGGCCGGCAAACCCGGTGCCCCGCATCGTCGTGGTGCCCTGCACCCCCGTCGGGGTGGCGAGCCGCGCGTCGGTGGGCAGGTGCTCGGGCAGCCTGGTCCCGGTCATGTTCCAGATCGTCCAGTGCGTCACCGGCTTGAGCGTCCCGTCGGGGTCGTCGACGATCAGCGCATAGACCTTGGCACCGCGCGCGCGCGTCCAGGCGAGCGGCGGCGACAGATTGTCGCCATAGCGGGTATAGCGGTTCGGGATCGCGGTGCCGTTCCCAAAGGCAGGGGAGGAGACGGTCAGCCGACCCCCGGCCTGCGTCTCCGGCCGGTCCATCGCGATCGGGCCAGGTGGCGGCGCCGGCGTCTGCGCCAGGACGAGGGCCGAGAGCGGGGCGAGCAGCAGCGTCCATGTCTTCATGCGGTCGCCCGTAAGCCGGCGCGGCGATCAGGTCCAATAGAGGATGCGCGCGGCCGGCATCGCGCGCGCGATCTCCGCCTCGAAGAAGGCGCGCAGCGTCTTCATGACCTCGGCCGGGTAGACATGCTTGACCGAGCCGAACTTGGTGCGCTTCTCGGCGCGCTGTTCCGGGTCCATCTCCAGCGCCGAGCCGGGATACCAGCTGTCGAGCACCGCCTTCGATCCGGGCGTGAACCGGTGCGTGATCAGCTCCACGGTCAGGTCGAGCCCGGGCAGGTCGGCGAGCTGCGCGGCGGCGTCGGCGATCAACGTCGCATATGCCTCCTCCCACCCTGGCGCGGCGATGATCGGCGCGATCGTCAGCCCGACCTTATAGCCCGCCATCGCCATCCGGCGCAGCGCCGCCAGTCGCCGCGCGACGGGCGAGGTGCCGCCCTCGAAGCGCGCGAAGCGGGCGGGGTTGACCGAGGCGCGCATCCGCGTCCGCCCGCCATGCGCGATCCCGAGCAGCGGCTCGACGGCGGCGAACTTGCTGGTGAAGCGCAGCTGCGCGTCCGCGTCCCACGCGCCCATATAGGCGACCAGCGCGGCGAGCGAGCCGGTCAGCGGCTCCAGCGCGAGCGGATCGGTGTAGCACGACGCCTCATAGGTGGTGCCCTCGTGCGCGCGGGTACGGCTGCGCGAGGTGACCTTGCCCTGGCCCAGGTTCCGGGGCAGCTCGTCCAGGATCTCGGGAAGGTTGGCGTAGACGCGCGTGATCGGCGGGCCGGCGAGCGAGCCGGCGAGGTAGCAATAGCTGCAATGCGCGGGGCAGCCCTCCGCCAAATCCACGCGCCAGTCGGCGGATGGCGCGATCGGCTGGAGCCGGCGCTTGGACGGGGGCGCGACGGTGAGCGCCAGCGTGCGCTTCGCCTCGGCATAGGCGCGGCGCGGATCGTCGGGCAGGTCGAGCTTCAGCCGGTCGGTCGGCAGTTCCACCACCTCGACGCCGAGCCCGGCGGCGCGTTCGGCGATGGCGCGGCCATGCGCCCAGCTCAGCGCTGACCGGGTCGCGAGCAGGCGGCGCGGGCGCCACGGCAAGGGCGGCGGGATGGAGTCGGGATCGGGCAGGCTGGCCATGGGGACCCAACCGGCGAGCGCCGGGAGAGTGCCACGCGATGGCCGTGTTAACCGCATTGCAGTCGATTGGAACGCATGCTTTCTTTGCTTTGGTGGATGGCAAGGGAGGAACATCGGTGAAGTACGCGACATTGATCATGACGATGACGGCCGCGTCGCTCGCGGTGACACCGGCGCTGGCGGCGCCGGTCAACCCGGCCGCGTCGCTGTCGATCGTCAAGGCCCGCGCCAGCACGCCGGCGGCGCACCGCAGCAAGCTGGCCGGTGGCGGAGCGGTGATCGCGGGCATCGCCGCCGTGGCGGTGATCGCCGGGGTCATCATCGTCGCCAGCGACGATAAGGGCAGTAGCCGCTAGGCGATCGGCCGATCCGGCAGGTACGAAAAAAGGGGAGCCTCGCGGCTCCCCTTCTTGTCACGGCACGGCATGGCATGACATGGCCAGGAACGGCCAGCGCGTCAGCCGCTATAGTACATGTCGAACTCGACCGGGCTGGGCGTCATCTCCCAGCGCGCGACCTCGCCGCGCTTGATCTCGACATAGGCCTCGATCTGGTCCTTCGAGAACACGTCGCCCTTGAGCAGGAAGTCGTGATCGGCCTCCAGGCTGTCCAGCGCCTCGCGCAGCGACGCGCACACGGTGGGGACATTGGCGAGCTCGGCGGGCGGCAGGTCGTACAGGTTCTTGTCCATCGCCTCGCCGGGATGCAGCCGGCTCTGGATGCCGTCCAGCCCCGCCATCAGCAACGCCGCATAGGCGAGGTAGGGATTGGCGAGCGCGTCGGGGAAGCGGACCTCGACGCGCTTCGACTTGGCGCCGGTGCCATAGGGGATGCGACACGAGGCCGAGCGGTTGCGCGACGAATAGGCGAGCAGCACCGGCGCCTCGTAACCCGGCACCAGTCGCTTGTATGAATTGGTGGACGGATTGGTGAAGGCGTTGATCGCCTTGGCATGCTTGATGATGCCGCCGATGAAGAACAGGCACATCTCCGACAGGCCCGCATAGCCGTGGCCCGCGAACGACGGCTCGCCCTTCGTCCAGATCGAGAAATGGGTGTGCATCCCCGAGCCGTTATCTTCCTTGATCGGCTTGGGCATGAAGGTCGCCGTCTTGCCATAGGCGTGCGCGACCTGGTGGACGACGTATTTGTAGATCTGCATCCGGTCGGCGGTGGTGGTCAGCGTGCCGAAGGTGAGGCCAAGCTCGTGCTGCCCGGCGGCGACCTCGTGGTGATGCTTGTCGCAGGGCAGGCCCATCTCCAGCATGGTCGAGACCATCTCGCCGCGGATGTCGACCGCCGAGTCGACCGGCGCAACCGGGAAATAGCCGCCCTTGGCGCGCGGCCGGTGCGCGAGATTGCCGCCCTCATATTCGCGGCCGGTGTTGGTCGGCAGCTCGATGTCGTCGATCTTGTAGAAGCTGGTCGCGTAGCTGTTCTCGAAGCGGACGTCGTCGAACAGGAAGAACTCGGCCTCCGGCCCGACATAGACGGTGTCGCCGATCCCGGTCTGGCCCAGATAGGCCTCGGCGCGCTTGGCGGTGGAGCGCGGGTCGCGCGCGTAGAGCTCGCCCGTCGAGGGTTCGACGATGTCGCAGAACACGATCAGCATCGGCGTCGCCGAGAACGGATCGGTGTAGACCGCGTCCAGGTCGGGCTTGAGGATCATGTCGCTCTCGTTGATCGCCTTCCAGCCCTCGATCGACGAGCCGTCGAACATCAGGCCGTCCGTCCACTCGTCCTCGCCCATCACGGATGCGACCATGGTCAGGTGCTGCCACTTGCCCTTGGGATCGGTGAAGCGGAGGTCAACCCACTCGATCTCCTGGTCCTTGATCATCTTGAGCACGTCGTCGGCGGTGTTCGGCATGGGTCGCTCTCTCGTTGGGAGGGTGATCAGATGGCGTCGTCGTCGCGCTCGCCGGTGCGGATGCGGATCGCGGACTCGACGGGGATGACGAAGATCTTGCCGTCGCCGATGCGGCCGGTCTGCGCCGCGCCCGCGATCGCCTCCACCACGCGATCGGCCAGGCCGTCGGCGACGACGACCTCCAGCTTCACCTTGGGCAGGAAATCGACGACATATTCGGCGCCGCGATAGAGTTCGGTATGGCCCTTCTGCCGGCCGAAGCCCTTCACCTCGGTGACGGTGATGCCGGACACGCCCACCTCGTGGAGCGCCTCCTTCACCTCGTCCAGCTTGAACGGCTTGATGATGGCTTCGATCTTCTTCACGCGGGTCCTTCACGGAAGCCGTGACTCGCCCGAACGGGCGGATCGAACAGAGGGTGACAGCGGTTGCCCTCTTCCGCAATGCACAATTCGCGGGAGAGGAGGTGGCGCGGGCTCGCGACGGACCGGCTCATCCCTGTGCCGCCAGCCACTCCTCGAGCCATTTGATCGTATAGTCCCCACGCTGGAACTCCGGATCGTCCAGCAGCGCCTGATGCAGCGGGATGGTGGTGATCGGCCCCTCGATCACGAACTCCTCCAGCGCGCGGCGCAGGCGGGCGAGGCAGCGCTCGCGGGTAGTGCCGTAGACGATCAGCTTGGCGACCATCGAGTCATAGTATGGCGGGACGCGATAACCGGCGTAGAGCCCCGAATCGACGCGGACGTGCATGCCGCCGGGCGCATGATATTGCCTCACCAGCCCGGGCGAGGGCGCGAAGGTGCGTGGGTCCTCGGCGTTGATGCGGCACTCGATCGCATGGCCGCGGAACTGCACCTCCTCCTGCCGGCAGGACAGCGGCTCGCCCTCGGCGATCCTGATCTGCTCGCGGACGAGGTCGAGGCCGGTGACCATCTCCGTCACCGGGTGCTCGACCTGTAGCCGGGTGTTCATCTCGATGAAGTAGAAGTCGCCCGCTTCCCACAGGAACTCGATGGTGCCGGCGCCGCGATAGCCCATGTCGGCCATGGCTCGGGCGACGATGCCCCCCATCCGCGCGCGCTCGTCGGCGGTGATGATCGGCGAGGGCGCTTCTTCCAGCACCTTCTGGTGCCGCCGCTGGAGCGAGCAGTCGCGTTCGCCCAGGTGGATCGCCTGGCCCTGGCCGTCGCCGAACACCTGGAACTCGATGTGGCGCGGGTTGCCGAGATATTTCTCCAGATACACGGTCGCGTCGCCGAACGCCGCCTTGGCCTCGCTGCCGGCCTGCGCCATCAACGGTTCGAGCTGGTCGGGGCTGGTACAGACCTTCATGCCGCGCCCGCCGCCGCCGGACGCCGCCTTGATGATGACCGGATAGCCGATCGCGTCGGCGAGCCGCCTCGCCTCGACCGGGTCGTCCACCGCGCCATCGGAGCCCGGCACCAGCGGCAGGCCGAGCGCGCCGGCGGTCCGCTTGGCCTCCACCTTGTCGCCCATGGTGCGGATATGCTCGGGCTTCGGCCCGACGAAGATGAGGTTGTGCAGCTCGACGATCTCGGCGAACCGCGCATTCTCGCTGAGAAAGCCATAGCCCGGGTGGATCGCGTCGGCGCCGCTGATCTCGGCGGCGGAGATGATGTTGGGGATGTTGAGGTAGCTGTCCTTCGCCGCCGGCGGCCCGATGCAGATCGCCTGGTCGGCGAGCCGGACGTGCATCGCGTCGGCATCGGCCGTGGAGTGGACCGCCACCGTCGCGATCCCCATCTCGTGACAGGCGCGATGGATGCGCAGCGCGATCTCGCCGCGATTGGCGATCAGCAGCTTCTTGATCCTGGCCATGTCAGGCGAGGACGACGAGCGGCTGGTCGAACTCGACGGGCTGGCCGTTGCCGACCAGCACCTCGCGCACGGTGCCGGCGCTGGGGGCGGTGATCGGGTTCATCACCTTCATCGCCTCGATGATGACCAGCGTGTCGCCGGCCGCGACCTGCTGGCCGGGTGACACGAACGGCTTGGCGCCGGGCTCGGCGGACAGATAGGCGGTGCCGACCATCGGCGACTTGACCGCGTTGACCGCCGCGGCGGGCGCCGACGCGCCGATTTCGGCCGGCGCGGCGGTGGCCG
>NZ_CAHJWX010000022.1 GCF_903643065.1 Sphingomonas bacterium
TGTCGCAAACGATCCGGTTAATGGCAGGGACCCGAGCGGCAACCAGACAATCGATCCTCGGGAGGACGGTCGGCGCATAGTCTATGTCTTGCCACAGAAAAGATACGATACGATCATCGATCGGCACGGGCCTGACTCAACGAGGTCGAATGACAAGTTTCGGACCGAGCCTAGCCGTCAGGACCTGGCAAGGTATGCGCAGAACGCGATGAACAACCCGAGCGCAGTAAATGATGAAGGACGCAACGGAACGGCAACAGATGGCAAGGCTGTTTCTACGAGGGACTTCCTTTTTACTCTAAAAGGTGTTGGCGACACATTCCGAGGAGTTGGCTCTGAGGGGCAAAGTATGGTTCGCGTCGTTACGGTGCCGCTCAGTGACGTGGGCGATCCAACAGTGGCAGGACAGGCCCGTGCCGAAGCCGCTGCTTCGGCCCCTATCGCCGATGCAGTCACCGGAACGAGGGCTGCCGGTCCTCCCGAAGTGAGGGTTATTATGAACGTATATCCAATTAAGGACGAGCAAGTTGGAAAACGTCGGGATAATTAGAAGCATTCACTGCACCGCCCTCTCGAATGACGGAATGATTGTCGAAGCAATTAAGAACATCTTTCAGATATATGAGTTCGACCATGTTTTAATCAGTATTAATACTGATCGCGAATATGAGTTCGAGCTTCCTCTTTCCGAGTGGCTTAGAGAAATAGTGTCTATTATCAAATCTGGTAAGCAGGGACTTATACAAAGAAAGATGACATTTAGCGGATACGACCTATCGGTTGATATCCAACAAACGCATGTAACGCTCAATGTTCGCCGAATTGAAAACTACAATGAGATATATGCCGTCACTGTAGGACGCTCTCAGCTAAAATACCTCGTTGATTATATGAGAGAATTTTTAATAGCGTCGTATGAAAAATATGGTGGAGATCGAGACGAGTTAGAAGATATGGCTGATTATACTTTATTTTAGGGCTACGCCTTGGTCGCTTGCTATTAGTCCAGTCCTAATCCAGTCGTAATATCACGTTCCCGCCCCATCGTCGCATCGATTGCCCCGACCTGCGCGCCGTCGCGCAACCCGAGTGCCTTGGTGAGCCTGGCGCGGCTGTCGGTATAGATCGTGGCCCCATCGCGGGCGCGGCTGATCGCGACATAGGCGGCGCGGGTATCGACGGTGTTGGCGCGAAAACTCTCCAGATGGGCCATGACCCGATCGCACGTCGCGCCCTGGCTGCTGTGGATCGTGCGGACCCAGCCGGGGCGGATGTGGCGATCGGCGAGGTGGCGAAGGTCGAGCATCTGACGCTCGCCGTCGTCCTTCTCGACCAGGACGCTCGATCCCTGCGGGTCGATCGCGACGACCATCGCGGTATCGCCGTTGCGGCGCTCGGCGCGGTAGTTGTTGCGGGTGAACTGGAGCTTGTCACCGGTGCGGAACTCCTGGGAAACCTCGGTGAACGCCTCGGCATGGGTGCTGCCCCAGCGGGCGGGGTGCCAGTCGTGGGTCTTGCCCCTGGGCGGCACGAGGCGGACGGTCCCGGCCTCGGCGTCCACGCTGTCGATGCGATAGCCGATGCCGGGTCGCGGCTTGCCCTTCGCGCCTTCGCGGAACGTCAGGATATCGCCGGGGGTGTAGTTGGCGGCGTGCCTGGCGTGCGCGCGCGACAGGCCGCGGGGTTCCAGCACGGTCGCAGTGATCGCCTCATCGCCGAGCGTGCCGTCCGCGACCAGCGCGACGCGGATGGCGTCGGTGAGGTTCTGGCGTCCTTCGCGGGTCGGATCGAGCACGAGGGTATCGGCGCGGTCCTCGGGTGACAGGGCGGCGAAATCCCGCGCGATGACGGCGACGCGGGTCTGGGCGTCGGGCTGCTCGACGACGCGCCCGCCCCCGGCATCGAGCGCCTCGAACGCCGCCTTCGCATCGCCTGCGAGCATCGCCTCGACGGCTTCGCGGGTGCGGGCGTTGGTCTGTCGGACGATCTGGTCGAGCACGAATGTCGGCATCCCGGCGTCCTGCAGCTGGCCGAACGCGCGGCCCGCTCCGACCGAGCCGAGCTGATCGACGTCGCCGACCAGGACGAGGCGCGCGCCGACCTTGGCGGCGTGCACGAACAGCGCGTCGGTCTGGCGGGCGCAGAGCATCGTCGCCTCATCGACCAGATAGACCGTGCGACCGGGCTTGGCGGTGTCGTCGCCCTTGGTCAGCAGCATGGCGACGGTCATATGGTCGGCGCGGATGGCGCGACCGAGCACGGCCGCTGCGGTCGAGGTGTCGGCGAGCGCATGGACCTCATATCCTTGCGCGCGGGCGGCGTCGGCGTAGGTCGAGAGGACGGTCGTGGTCTTGGCGGTCCCGGCCGATCCTTGCACGCCGGTGATCGCCGAAGACGACAGCAGCAGGCCGCGCGTGGCGGTGCGCTGTCCCTCGGTCCAGCTATGGCCGTGCGTCGCCGCTGCCAGCTCGGCCGCGGCGACGATGCGCGATGCCTCGATGCGGTCGTGCAAGGGTGCGAACCGTGCGCGGCCTGCCCGCTCGTGCGCGAGCAGGCGCTGCTCGGTCGCGATGGCGGTGCGGGTGGTATAGCCGACCGTGCCGCTTGCCATGCGGGGGGCGGCACGAATCACGAGGTCCTGTGCGCGTTCGGCACGGACGATGGCGGTGACGATATCGGCGTGGGTGGCGTGGCCGCGCGCGACGTGACCGGCCTCGCGTTCGAGGGCAGCGGCGGTGAACACGCTGTCGCGTTCGGCGACGTGCTCGGCCGCGTCGGCGAGGGCCCGGTCGGCCGCGCGCATCCGTGCGGCGGTGCCAAGGGTCGGCTGCTCGGCCGCGCGGGCCTGGGCCTGGACGACGATGCCGCGCCGCACGTCCTCGCCGAATCCGAGCGCATCGGCGCAGGTGCGCCATGCTGCGGCGAGTTCCTTGTGATCGACGGCTTCCTTGGGCGCGCGGGTGTCGAGCGCGATCGTCGCCTTCTGCGCGGCGCTGGCGGTCGCGCGGGTCTTGCCGCGCTTGGCGAGCGCCGCCTCGATCTGGGCGGAGCGGCCGGAGAAGGCGAGTGCCACGTCGTCGGGCACTGCGTCGAGCTTGAAGGTCGAATCCGCGTCGATGGTCGCGGTGTAGCCGAGCCGCATCGCTTCGGCTGCGAGCTGCTGGTGGTAGACCGCGCCGATGTCCATCTGGAGCTGGTAGAGCGGCTGGCTCTCCAGGCTGCGCCACGCGCCGCCCCCATCTCTGGGGCCATCGCGCTGGGTGGCATTGATGATGACACAGTGGGTGTGGAGCTGGGGGTCTGGCGGGGCGTCCTCGGTCGCGCGCGCGGTGAAATGCGGGAACGTCGCTGCGACCAGGCTGTCGGTTGCGACGCGCTCGATCTTCTTGCCGTCGCGGATGCGGGTGACGGCCCCGTGGCGTTCGGCATAGTCGAGCGCGACCGTGACGGCGTGGTCGTGGGCGTCGAGCAGACGGCGGTCGCCTGCGACCAGGGCGAGGACCGACACGCTCTTGGGGGCCGACATGGTCAAATCCCATCCCAGCTTGTGTTCGGTGCGGCCGTGCCGGGTCGTGCCGAGCGTGACGCCGTTGGGGAGCTGGCCCTCCAGCATCGCGGCGAACCGTTCATGCTCGACCTCGCCATTGAGGCCGAGCGCGCGGGCGCCGCGTCCCTGCCAGCGCGAGGGAGCCTTGGCGTCGCCGGTATAATAATCGTCCGCCTCGTAATAGGCGGCAGCGGCTGCCGGGTCGGTGAGTTCGACGATGCGGGCGACCATCACAACGGTCCTGCTGTCAGCCAGTCGTCGCGATCCTCGATGCGGGATGCGGGCGCGGGCGTTGGTGGGGTGTCGCCGACGATCGCAGCGACGACGGGCATGGGGACGGCTGCGGGAATGAACGCGGGGGCGATGACGGGCATGGCCTGGGGCGGATCGATCGTTAGCTGGGCGATCGGCAATCCGCTCAGCCGCAGCAACGCCTCGCCGGTCTTCAATCCGGTCAAATCGGCGTCGATGACGAGGGTCTTGCGCTCGCGGGTGGTGGCGAGCGAACCGCGTTCGGCCTTGGGGTCGGTGCCGAGCGACTCGTTGGGGCGCTGGTTCTCGACCTCGATCGTGCCGAATAGATCGACGCCCCACTTGGCGGTCATATGGTCGCCGGTCGCCATCAGCACCTGAGTCGCGGTCTGGCCGGTAATGACCTGGCTGCCCGCCTCGGTGTAGGTCTGGTGAAGCTGGGCGATCGACTGGAACGCGAGCACGACGCCGACCTGATACTTGCGGCCTTCGGGGAGGAGTACCATCAAGCTCTGGACGGGGGGCAGCGACGCCAGTTCGTCGAGGAACATCCACACCTTCGGGGCACCGTCGATCGAGCGTTGCAGGATGGCGCTCGCGGCTGCATCGATGCACGCGGCGATGATCGGGGCGGTCGCCTCGCGGCTGCGCCTGGTCGAGGACAGGAAGATCAGGGGCTTGGGGCCGGTGTGCTGGTCGAGGGTCGCATAGAAGGCGTCGAAGCTGAACGGGCTTGCATCCGGGGGCACGGCTGCGAGCGCGGTGACGATGCGGGCCGCGCCGTTGAGCATGAACAACACGGAAGCGGTCGCGCGCTCGGCCCCTGGCTCGAACGCGCGCGCGGCCGGTGTGCCTGCGACGATGCCGCGCAGCGTATCGGCGCTGGCGCTGGTAATCATGGTGGCGAGGTCGTCGAGGCTGGTCTGCCCGGTGCGAGCGAGATGATGGATGATCTGGGCGAGCACGGCGCGGCCCTGGTCATACCATATCGTCGCTTCGGAAATGTTGGCGGGCTTGGAGAGCAGGACCGCTGCCAGCCGATAGGCGTCGGCGAGGTCGGCGACATCGGCGAGCGGGTTCCAGCGCGCGGTCCTGGCATCCATGACGTTCAGGATGATGTCGCCGCGCGCCGCGTTGTAGAAGCGTTCGACATAGGAACCATCGGCATCGAACAGGATCGCGTGCTCGCCGCGCTCGGCGGTCTGGGCGACGAGCGCGTGAAGCAAGGTCGTCTTGCCGCTGCCGGATCGACCAGCGAGCAGCATGTGGCGGGCCTCGTCCTGGGGCGGGATCGGCACGGTGCCGATGCGCAGCAGCGGGCCTTGCGGCTTGGCCTTCATGACCAGCGCGGTCAGTTCCTGGGCGGTCGCCACGCGGTTGCCTCGGAGCACCTGGTCGAGCGCTGCCGCTTGCGCGGTCATGATCCACTGCCGTCGCAAAAGCATGGTGAGGCCGATCGCGAGCGGAGCTGCAACGACGACGCCGGCGACGGCCATCCTGGTCAGCAGCCGGATCGCGGCGACGCGCTCGGGCGACGGGACCGGACCTCCGAACCCGGTCTGCTGCACCTGGAAGATCAGCGCAGGGTTGAGCTGCTGGCGCAACCACAGCACGGCGAGATGGCGATCGTCGATGCTCGTCATCATCCATACGGTCGCCGCGCCGATCACGAATCCCAGCAGCGCGCCCAAGGCTGCCACCTGGAGCATCGCGAGGACCGCCTGACCGCGCCGCGCCTCGATCGCACGGCCCCGGCTGACCTGTTCGAGGGTGCGGCTCACGGCTGCACCGCCTTGCCGAGCTTCTCGACGAACGCGGCCTGACGGTCGGTCGGCAGCATCATGAGCGCGCCGAGCCGGGCAGCGGCGTTCGCGCCCAGGCTTGCGGCAAGGCAGGCATCGACCTTGGCGATCAGCGCGCCCACCTCGTCGGCGATGCGGTCCAACTGCGGAGCAGTCGCCGTGGGCATAGCCGGTTGCGGGATGGCGAGCGCGACCGCCAGCAGCGTCCGCACGGCCTCCGCGCGGTTGGTGCCATCCACGGCAACGCGGGCGTCGAGCGCATCGGCGAGGTCGTGCGGGAGACGGGTATGGACGACAATGCTGGTCATGGTCGGTTCTCTGATGAATACGGTGCGTTGTCAGTATCTTAGCGGCTAGCTGCACTTAGGGCGTATACGGGGAGATACGGCTAAGCTGTTGGAAACGTTGGGGCACGAGGTGCGTCAGGTGTGTTGCTTACCCCTCGCGCGAGGCGAAGCCTCGTGCCCCTGCTGAAGGCAGGGCAATGTGCGGATAATGCACGGTCTGCGAGGATGGCCCGCCAAGGACGGTGCGAGTGTGCGGGAGGCGGTTCTGTGTGGACAAGGTGACGACCTTTACGGTAATGTGGCTACACACTACGGCGTAGGGCATCGCCACGCATACCGCAATAGGGTGGACGCACATTATCATGAAAACGCTAGGCTCGCGCAAGGTCGAACACTTCCTTGCCCAGTTCCACGACATCGCCCCTGACCATCTCGCTGCCTATGCGGGACGGCTGAAGCAAATCACGCGCCGGGGCTTCCCGGTCGGCGTCGGCGCAGGTCGTGGAACCCCGGCAGAATATGACGCCGATCAACTGTTCCAGTTGGTGGCGGCGATGGAGCTGACCCAGTTCGGTGTGATGCCGCTGCGCGCGATCAGGCTCGTATCGGAAGCCTGGCCTCGGTTGCGGGATGCCGTGCTAGAGGTCTGGCTGGTCGTCGATGCGGCTTCGCGTGGCTTCGTGATCGATCGGCCCGCGATCTTCTGGCGCGTCGAGGTGGAAGCGCTACGTCACATGGCGCGACCTGACCGACCCTATAGCCCGGATACCGAGGACACGCTCGACGCCATGAGCGCTGATGGGGCGCACGCCGCGCTCGATCGGCGTGGTTATGGCAACAGGCGTCACGCTTTTATCGCAGCAGATCAGGTGATCCACGATGCGTTGACCAAACTAGGCATCGAGCTTGGTGGTCATAATGCGCTGGCAGGGTTTATGCAGCGCGTGGTCCCCGCGCCCTCTATCCAAGTATAGAGCTGCTAAACGGCTCCGCCTTAGGCTGCGGCATGGTTGCCGCTCCCCGGTAGGTGCCCGACATGGTCCTCGCCGACTTCGGCGGGAAGATCAGGCGGCGTGCTGCGCGATCATCGCATCGAGCACTTGCATCACCGCCTTCTGGCTAGCCTTGGGAAGCTGCGATACGCGGGCGATCTGCTGCTCGAGTCTGGAGGCGGGGCCACGCTTGCCGGGGATGCGGATCGAGGGTTGCCCGACCAGCAGCTCGTCGAACGAAACATCGAGCAGCTCGGCGAACCGAGGTAGCATCGCCGATGCGACGCCGATGCGGCCGACCTCGTAATGGGCCAGCGCTTGCTGCGACACGCCGAGCTGCTCGGCAAGCTGCTCCTGGGTCAATCCGCGCTCCTTGCGGGCCTGCGCGATGCGCGCACCCATCTGCTTGAAGAAGGCTTCGTTCTTGGCGGCCATGGTCGTGACGATCCGTTGGGTTACGGACACGGCTATACCTCACGAGTTGCGAACATCGGTTGACTCTACTCCAATATGTAGTGATACAAAAGGGAGTTAATTAACTCGAATCCCTCTTGACAGGTTTTTGGAGAATCCCCGGTTTATGGCGCGAATCGCAGATAGCGAGATAGAGCGGCTGAAGACGGACGTGAGCCTGGCAAGGCTGGTCGAGGCGTCGGGGGTGGTGCTGGAAAAGCGCGGACGCGACCTGGTTGGGCGGTGCCCGTTCCATGACGATCACACCCCGTCGCTGGTGGTGACGCCGGACAAGAATCTGTGGCGCTGCTTCGGGGCGTGCGATGCAGGCGGCGATCCGATCGCATGGGTGATGAAACGCGAGGCCGTGAGCTTCCGGCACGCGGTCGAGCTGCTGAGAAGCGATTATGCGCCCGCCCCGGATGCGGCCCCGATCGTGCGTTCGACCGTCGTCAAGCTGCCGGTGCTGAGCACGGCCGAGGACGGCAAGCTGATGGGCGAAGTGGTCGATTACTACACCCGCGCGCTGCGGACCAACCCCGAGGCGCTGGCCTATCTGACGAAACGTGGCCTCGCCCATCCCGACCTCATCGACACGTTCGGCCTCGGCTTCGCCGACCGGACGCTGGGCTACCGCTTGCCGGCCGCGAACCGCAAGGCCGGCGCGGACGTGCGCGGCCAGCTCCAGCGGCTCGGCGTCCTGCGGGACAGCGGCCATGAACATCTGCGCGGCTCGCTGGTCGTGCCGATCCGCGATGCTGCCGGCACCGTCGTCAACCTGTACGGCCGCAAGATCAGGGACGATCTGCGCAAGGGGACGCCCGACCACCTGTATCTGCCGGGGCCGCATCGCGGGGTGCTCAACTGGCCCGCGCTCGCGGCATCGGACGAGATGATCCTGTGCGAAGCGCCGATCGACGCCATGACCTTCTGGTGTGCCGGCTATCGCAACGTGACGACGGCGTGGGGCGCGGGCGGGCTTACCGACGAGATAATCGCCGCGCTGGTCGAGCACGGCGTCGCCCGCGTGCTGATCGCCTATGATCGCGACGCTGCCGGCGACAAGGGCGCGGCTGCCGTTGCCGCGCGGCTCGCCCCGCACGGGATGGGCGTCTACCGCATCGGCTTCCCCAAGGGCATGGATGCGAACAGCTATGCGCTGACCGTCACGCCGGCCGCGAAGAGCCTGGGCGCGCTGCTGCGCGCGGCCGAGTGGATGGCCGGCACCGAGGGTCGGCCGCGCCGGGTGCCGCTCGATGACGATGCCGGTCCCGGCGACATCATGGACACCGTTCCTCTCTCAGCCGCTGAGCCTGAACCGCCCCCCGAACCGGACCTGCTCGAACCGGACCTGCCCGAACCGACGATCGCCAGCCCGATCCCGCCATCGCCGCCACCCACGGTCGAGGCCGAGGTCGGCGAGCGCGAGGTGGTGATCCAGCTCGGCGACCGGACCTGGCGCGCACGCGGCCTCGCGCGCAACGCATCGCCCGAAGCCATGAAGGTCAACCTGATGGTGCGGCGCGGGGAAGCGTTCCACGTCGATGGCCTGGACCTGATGAGCGCCAAGGCGCGGGCTGCGTTCGTGGCCGAGGCGGCGAACGAACTGGGGCTGCCGGCCGATGCGGTGAAGCGCGATATCGGGCAGGTGCTGCTCAAGCTCGAGGCGGTGCATGAAGGGCTGTTGCGCTCGATCGCGCCGGCCCCCGGCGTCGTCATCACTGCCGGCGACGAAGCGGCCGCGCTGGCCTGGCTGAAAGCGCCCGACCTGATGGACAGGATCGCGGCCGACATCGCCGCGTCGGGCGTGGTCGGCGAGGCCGAGAATGCGCTGTGCGTCTATCTGGCCGCGCTCAGCCGCAAGCTCGATCGGCCGCTCGCGGTGCTGATCCAATCGACCAGTGCGGCCGGCAAGAGCGCGCTGATGGACGCGGTGCTCGATCTGGTGCCCGAAGAAGAGCGGGTCACCTACTCGGCGATGACGGGGCAATCCCTGTTCTACCTCGGCGAGGCCGATCTGAAACACAAGGCGCTCGCCATCGCCGAAGAGGAAGGCGCGCGCCAAGCCGCCTATGCCCTCAAACTGCTCCAGAGCCAGGGGACGCTCACCATCGCATCGACCGGCAAGGACCCGACCACGGGCAAGCTGGTGACGCAGGACTACAAGGTCGAGGGGCCGGTCGCGCTGATGCTGACGACGACGGCGATCGACCTGGACGAGGAACTGCGCAACCGCTGCCTGGTCCTGACCATCGACGAAAGCCGCGAACAGACCCGCGCCATCCATGTCCGTCAACGCTACGAGGAAACCCTGGCGGGGCTGTCGGCGCGGGAGAATGGTGCCGCCATCCGCGCGCTGCACCACAATGCGCAGCGGTTGGTGAAGCCGCTCAAGGTGGTCAATCCGTTCGCGGAAGCACTGACGTTCCTCGACGACAAGACGCGCACCCGTCGCGACCATCGCAAATATCTGGGGCTGATCCGCGCGATCGCGCTGCTCCACCAGCATCAACGCCCGACCCGCACACTGGTGCGTCCCGGCACCGCACCGCTCGTCTATATCGAGGCGACGCTGGAGGACATCGCGGTCGCCAACCGGCTCGCGCATGCCGTCCTCGGCACTACGCTCGACGAACTGCCGCCCCAGACGCGGACGCTGCTGCACCTGGTCCGCCAGCATATCGACGCGCGCGCCGCGACCGAGGGGGTGCGCGCCCGCGATGTGCGGTTCACGCGTCGCGAGGTCCGCGAGGCGACCGGCTGGGGCGATACCCAGCTCAAGCTCCACCTGCACCGCCTGGAGGAACTCGAATATCTGCTGATGCGCCGCGACGGCACCCGGTTCGTCTACGAACTGGCCTGGGCAGGCGAAGGCGAGGCCGGCGCGCCGTTCGTCATGGGGCTGATCGACGTCGAGGCCCTGCGCGGGCAACGCTACGACAACGAACGGTCGGGGCTGAATGGCGACCGGTCGGCCCCCGGTCGGGGTGCGGTCGGGCCTCGGTCGGCCAACGGTCGGCACCCTGAATCTGCCACAACCGCAGGGATCGTGCGGCTTCCAGCGCTGTGTCCTGCGCCGTCCCCGGAAACCACGTCTTCGGTCGCTGGCGGCGAACGCCGGTCATACGCCCACGCTGCCCGCTGATGCCGCGCCGCGCGCTTCCCCCGCTGCCGGGTCGGCACGATCCGGACAGCCTTGCTTCGCACATGGAGCGGTTCCTGTCGGCGCTCGCGGTGCGCAACTACTCACCGGCCACCATCTTGGACCGACGCCACAGCGTGGCGACGTTCATCCTGTGGTGCGGCGAACGCGGCATCGAGCGGCCCTATGAAGTGACCAAGCCGGTCCTGGAGCGGTTCCAGCGCCACCTCTATTATCACCGCAAGAGCAACGGCGAGCCGCTGACGTTCCGCACGCAGGCAGCGCGGATGGTCCCCCTGCGCGCCTGGTTCAAATGGCTCGCGCGCGAAAACCATATCCTGTCCAACCCGGCCTCCGAGCTGGAGCTGCCGCGTCCTGAGCGGCGTCTGCCGGCCGTAGTGTTGACGGCCGAGGAAGCCGAGGCGGTGATGGCGGTGCCCGACATCGCGGTGCCACTCGGCCTGCGGGACCGCGCCATGCTGGAGCTGCTCTACGCGACCGCGATCCGGCGCGGCGAGCTGATCGCGCTCAAGCTATACGATGTGGACTATGCCCGTTCGACGCTCATCGTCCGGCAGGGCAAGGGCAACAAGGACCGCGTGGTGCCGCTCGGCGAGCGCGCCAAGGCCTGGCTGGTCGCCTACCGCGACCGCGTGCGCCCCGGCCTGGTGCTCGGTCGCGACCCCGGCACGCTGTTCCTCAGCCGCGACGGTCGTGCGCTGGAAGCCAAGCGCCTGTCGGAAAAGGTGCGCGGCCACGTCGCCACGGCCGGGATCGGCAAGCCCGGCTCGTGCCACCTGCTGCGCCACACGGCCGCGACGCTGATGCTGGAGGGCGGTGCCGATATCCGGTTCATCCAGGCCCTGCTCGGCCATGAAAGCCTGGAGACGACGCAGATCTACACCCGCGTGTCGATCGCCAAGCTGGCCGAGATCCACGCCGCCACGCACCCCGGCGCGCGCCTGGTCCGCGACCGCGCCCTCCTGGACGCCGCGCTCGCCGACGACGGCGAAGACTGACCCTTCTTCCTCAGCCGCTTGCTCTCCCGCGCGTCCGCGCGCATGATCCCGCTCGTTCTTTGAAGGCCGCTCGCGCGGTCGTGAAAAACCGCCTCAAGGCGAATCTGGCATGCCGCCCGATCGCGTCCCCCGCGTGTGCGCGTAACCCGCTGCACCGCCTCGGGAAAACCGCACCAGTAGGACCGAACCGCATCAAGCGGACCTGTTGTC
>NZ_CAHJWX010000023.1 GCF_903643065.1 Sphingomonas bacterium
CCCAGCCGCCGCCGAGCGGCGCGGCCTCGCCCGCGAACCCGCTCGACGCTTCGTCGTTCGCGGCGGCCCCCCAGCCGCCGCCATCATCGGGCGCGGCGGACTGGCCAGGCCCGGTGCTGCCGCCATGCTGATCCCACGACCAGCTCGCTTCCTTGTTCGCCTGTTCCGTCTGTCGTTCCTCGCGCCGCTCGATCGCGGCGGCGGCCTCGCCGGTCAGCTCGGCGGCGATGTCGTATTGCCCGACGGTAAACAGGTCGCCCGGCTCGACGCGGCGAGGCTCCGCCATCCGTTCCCCGGCGCCGTTGAGGAAGGTGCCGTTGGTGCTGACATCGGTGATCGTGTAGGCGCCGTCGCGGTAGCCGACATCCAGGTGTCGCGACGAGATATAGTGGCGAGGGTCCGGCAGGCTCCAGTCGCACGTCGCCGCCCGGCCGATGACCGCGCCACGCCGGTTGAGCACGAACTCGGCGGGCATGCCGTTGTCGAGCCGGTCCAGTCCCCGGATCCTGAGTGTCAGCGTCATCGCGTGGCCAGCGCCTGCATCCCCTGCTGCGCGACCTTTTCGCCGAGATCGAGCGCCCGGTCCAGTGTCGCGCCCGGATCGGCGGCGCGATGGGCGGCGAAGGTCAGCGCGCCGCCGGCCATCTTGCCGGTCAGCTCGGGTGCGGGCGGCACGGGCGGCAGGTCGACGCCCGAGATCGAGCCGCCCGAGAAGAACACGGCCATGCCGAGGAAGCGCTCGGGCGCGCGTTCGCTGGCCTCGCTGGCGGCGTCGAAGGCGGCGCGTCGGCGCTCGTCGTTCGGGTCGCCCAGCCATCGCAGGGCATAGTCGAGCGCGCGGCGGTCGGGTCCGGCGAGCTTGCGGGCGTCGGCGACCTCCTCGATGACGTGCGCGGCCCAGGCGATCGCCTCGAACCGGGGCAGCGCCAGCGCCAGGAACTCGGCCGCGTCCTCGCGCTCGCCCGCCGCGCGCAGGCCCGCGAAATGTTGCGCGGGCGCCAGGCCCTCGGCCGGCAGCTTCTCGGTCTCGACGCCCTGATAGGCGACGAGTTGACGCGCTTCCGTCCAGCGCACCTGCCCCCATTCCATCACCTCGCCGCTCCCCGTTCCAGCCCCGCCAACCGTGTAGCGCGCGGGCGTCGACTCCGCCAAGCCCCGGCCTTGTCAGTTGATCTTCACGAGGCCGCCGCCGATCGTGTTGATCGCGTCGGCCTTCAGCTCCATCAACAGCGCCTTGCTGCTGCTCTGCAGCTTGGCCTCCTGTTTGAGCGTCAGGCCGGCGACGGAGATGCCTTCGAGGCTCATCTCGATCGTCGACTTGCCGACCTTGAGGGTGATCTTCTTCTTCGCCTCGATCGTGATCTCCTCGTCGACGGTGATCGTCTGCGACTTGGTGACCTTCAGTTCGTCGTCCCCGGTCACCTTGACCGTGCGGTTGTTCTTGATCTCCTCGTTCTGGTCGCGTTTTACCGTCAGGTTCTGATCGCGGCCGATCTCGGTCGACTCGTCGCGGCCGACGATGGCGTGGCGATCGTGCCCGACCTTCTCTTCCTGGTTCTGGCCGACGTGATGCGTCTCCTGGAAGCGGACCCGCGTGTTCATGTCGCGCTCGGCGTGCAGGAACACCTCCTCATGCCCGCCCTTGTCCTCGAAACGCAGCTCGTTGACCCCCGGCGCGCCGGTATCGAGGTCTTGCGCGTCGGGATACTGACCGGTCTCGCCATAGCGTTTGGTGCGCCACAGCGCCTTGGTCTTGTTCGCCGGCAGGTCGTAGACCGGCATGTTACCCTTGTTGAACACCCAGCCCATGACGATCGGGTGGTCGGGATCGCCGCCCAGGAAGTCGACCATCACCTCCTGGTTGACGCGGGGCAGGACGACGCTGCCGAGATTGCCGAACTGCGCGACGCGGATCCAGCAGGTGCTCTTCTCGCCCGCCGTGTCGCCGCGATCCCAATGGAAGCGGACCTTCACGCGGCCATATTCGTCCGTGTAGATCTCCTCGCCCGCGGGCCCGCTGACGATCGCCGTCTCCAGCCCCTGCACGACGGGTCGCGGCGTGGCGACCGGCAGATGGAATGGCGTTCCCGCCGGAATGGCATCAAAGGTGACGAGCGTGCCCTCGTCCTCGCCGTGACCGCCCGACACATATTGCTCGGTGGTGATCGTATGGTGCGTTCCGACGATCAGATAGCTCTGGTTGAACCGACCGGTGGGGTGATCCGTGACGGTGACCTTGGTGCCGGTGGCGAGGCTGATCGCCTGCGATTCGCCCGTGTAGCTCTGCCGGTCGCGGCGCAACGCGGCGAGGCGGACCGTGCTCAAGGCGCCGCCCCGCCCCTCGTCGACGAAGCCGCCGGGATAATGGTAGATCTCGCGCGCGTCGCCCGGATGCTGCTTGGCGTTGGCGGCCTGCGCCTGGAGCGGTCGTTCCGGCTTCTCGAAATCGAAGTCGCGCACCGTCACCTGCGCTTCGCCCCGAGTCGATACCCGTTCGGTCAGGCGATGCACGAACCATTGATCGACCCCGGCGCCGCGCTGGGCCGAGCCGGCCAGCGTTATCAATCTCGCATTCTGACTGAATTGCAGCTTCGCCGGCTTGCCCGTCGCGTGCGCGCCGGGAGCGTCGCAGATGATCATGGTGTGCTTGTCGGCGTCGTGCTGGAAGAAATAATAGATGCCCTCTTCCTCCATCAGCCGGGTGATGAAGGTCCAGTCACTTTCGCGATACTGCACGCAATAGGTGCGCTTGGCGTAGGTCTTGGACAATTGCAGCTTGAAATTGGTCTGTCCGGCTGCGGCGAAAATTTTGCCGATGATGTCGGGCACCGACACATCCTGAAAGATCGCCATGTCGCGATTCTGAGACAACAGAAAGGTGAACGGGCGCGCGATCAGCCGGTAATGAAAGCCGGCGCCGCTATCGTGCATCAGCTCGCCGTCGGTGATGAAACCCGAGAAGTGACGCATCGGCACGTCATCCTCCAAGGCGTGGATCGTGACCGGCTTGCCCAAATGGGGCAGCAGGTCGATCTCGCCCAGCGTGGCGATGATGTCGACGGTCAGCTCGAACGGCTGGCCGAGCGCTTCATGGAAGGCGACTCGCTCCAACACGACCTGTTCGCCGCCCAGATCGATCGACATCTGCGTCTGTCGAGTATCGCTTTGCGCGGCCATGACGTTCTTATCCCCTGTTAACCCTGCCCCGTCGCGCCGGCCGTGTCCGCCTCGACGCCCGACCGACGTATAACAGCTGACGGCGCCGGGCCACTCGTTCGGTTGCAGGTTGGTCTACTTGTCAGCGCAGGAGATTACGACTATGCGCGCGCATCAACTTTTCGGGGCTTCTCTCTCAACAGGGGATTTTATGCGGTTCATCTTGATGGTGGCGGGGGCTACCGTGATCGCGTCGCCGGTGGCGGCGCAACAGAGCCAAGCGGACGTGAACAGCTATCTGTGCACCTTCGCCGGCAAATGCGGGACGGACGCGGCGTCGGCCGTGACGCCCACCAAGGCGGCGCCGGCGACCAAGGGCTTTCACCTGGCGCAGGCGCAGCCGATGATCGCCGCGCCCGCGACCAAGGGTTTCCATCTGGCGCAGGCGTCGGTGCAGCCGATGGAGGCGGCGCCCAAGACCAAGGGCTTCCATCTCGCGAGCGCCGTCCCGACCGCGACGCGGCCGGCGTCGACCAGGCGCTTCGCCGGCGCGCGTCCGGCGGCGACGCCGGGCGCCGCTCGCGCCGATCTGATGCTCGCGTTCGAGTATAATTCGGCGCTGATGACCCCGGCGGCCGAGGCCAAGGCGAAGACCTTCGCGGTGGCGCTGATGAACGACGCGTTGAAGGACAAGCGCTTCCTGATCGAGGGGCACACGGACGCGCGCGGCTCGCGCGATGCGAACGTCGATCTGTCGCGCCGCCGTGCGCAATCGGTCGCCGATTACCTGGTCACGCAGGGCGTGGACAAGGACCGCGTCGAGGTGAAGGGGGTCGGCCCGGACGAGCCGCTGCCCGGCCACTCGGCGGCGTCCGAGGCGAACCGCCGCGTCGAGGCGGTGCTGATCTCCTAAGCCGACAAGACGGTCGCCGCGCTCCGACGGGGTCGGGCCGGCGACGTCGGACAGCTTGGGGAGGCGGCCCGTGGCGGCGGGCGCGATCGGGGGAACGGCCGTGGACGTGAACGTGCTGACCGCGCCGCTGTCCGACGAGGACGGCGCCAGGGCCGGTCCCGACATGAGCTACGACGATGCGCGCGTCGCGATCGAGGCGCCGTTCCAGCTCGACGCCGGGGGCGAGGCGGTCGAGGAGCGCGCGTGGCGCGACGCGATCCGCGGCATCAACGCGCAGGTCGAGCAGACCCGCGACCTGTGGCTTGCCGTGTACCTGGCGCGCGCCGGGGCGAAGGTGGGCGACCTTCAGGTCGTGGCGGACGGCGCCGAGCTGCTCGCCGGCCTGCTGGAGGATTTGTGGGACGAGGTTCATCCGACGCTGGAGGAAGCGGACTTCGTCGGTCGTCGGACGCCTTGCGACTCGCTCACCAAGATCCGCGAGTTCCTGGCCCCGCTGCGCCGCGCCACGCTGTGGGAGCATCGCGTTGGTCGCTTTTCCGGCGAAGATCTCGAACGGTTCGCGAGCGAGGGGGAGTCGGCGGAGGGCTATGCCCAGTTCCGTGGCGCGATGGCGAGCACGGACCCGACCGAGGTCAAGGAGGTCTTCGCGACCGCCGCCGCTCGGCTCGACGCGATCAAGGCGGCGCTGAAGCGCACGGACGCGGTGCTGGTCGCCCGTGCCGGCAGCGAGACGGGCACCAACTTCACGACGACCTACGAGACGCTAAATGCGCTCCACAAGGCGGTCGTGCCCTTTGCCGGACTGACCCCCGAGCCGACGCCGGAGGCGGCGGCGAGCGAAGGCGGCGGCGGCATGCCATCGGGCCCGGGCCTGTCCGGCCGGGTAAACAGTCGCGACGACGTCACCAAGGCGATCGACGCCATCATCGATTATTACAAGGTCCGGGAGCCGGCCAGTCCGGTAGCTACCCTGATGCGCCGCGCGCGACACTGGGTGAGCATGGACTTTCTCGAGCTCATCGAAGAGCTGTTGCCCGACAGCGCGACCGCGGCGCGGCAATTGCTCGTCTCCAAGAAGGATGCGCCCGAAGAATCGGGGTACGGCTATTGATCATGGCCGGCTTTTGGGTAGCCTGCCGTTTAGGGGGTCAAACGGGCGATCGAGTCTCCGTCGCACGCTGATCGAACACAGGGGGAAGTCACATGCCGGTCAAGAGCGGACAACGGTTCATTCGCGAGAACAGGGCGCCGCGCGTCCATATCGAATATGAGGTCGAGACTTACGGCGCCAAGCAGAAGGTCGACCTGCCCTTCGTGATGGGCGTGATGAGCGACCTGTCGGGCAAGAGCCATGTCGAGAAGAAGGAAGCGTCCAAGCGCGACTTCACCGAGTTCGACATGGACAATTTCGAGCAGCGCATGGAGGCGATCGCACCCCGCGCCGCGTTCAATGTCGACAACACGCTGTCGGCGGAAGGCGGCAAGCTCGCGGTCGACCTCACCTTCAAGAACATGGACGATTTCTCGCCGGGCGAGGTCGCCAAGAAGGTGCCGGCGGTGGCCAAGCTCCTCGAGGCGCGCCAGCAGCTCAACGACCTTTTGCTGTACATGGACGGCAAGGACGGGGCGCAGAACCTGTTGGACAAGGTGCTGAAGGATCCGACGCTGATGGCGGCCTTGTCGTCCGCCAAGCAAAATGGCGACGCGGACGCCGAGCAGGCGCCGGCCGCCGAGTGACCAAGCGGGGCGGTCGCCCTCGCACGAGGCGGCTGCCCAACAACGATCAACCATGACGTCCCGTGGGGGATGGGAGACGGATGATGGCTTCCGAAGCTCTTCAGGCTGGTGCGCAACCGCAGGCCGATTTCCAGTATGACGATTTCTCCGCGCTGCTCCAGAAGGAGTTCAAGCCGCAGGACGACAAGAAGGCGGATCGCATCAGCCAGGCCGTGCAGACGCTGGCGCAGCAGGCGCTCGCCGACGCGGCGGTGATCGGCGACGACGTGTTCACCACGGTGGATGCGATGCGTGCCGCGATCGACCGCAAGATGTCCGAACAGATCGACGCGATCATCCATCACGCCGACTTCCAGAAGCTGGAAGGCGCGTGGCGGGGATTGAACTACCTCGTCATGAATACGTCGACGGGGAAGGACATGAAGATACGTGTGATGAACATGTCCAAGGACGAGTGCCGGAAGATGTTTCGGCAGTACCGGGACGCGGCGTGGGACCAGAGCCCGCTGTTCAAGAAGGTGTACGAGTCGGAGTTCGGCCAGCTGGGCGGGCAACCCTATGGCGCGTTCACCTGCGATTATTCGTTCGATCACTCCGCGCCGGACCTGGAGGTGATGCGCGGGCTCGCCAAGATCGGCGCGGCGGCGCATGCCCCGTTCATCGCCGGCGCGGCGCCCGGGCTGTTCGGCATGGAAAGCTGGCAGGAACTCGCCAACCCGCGCGATCTGGGCAAGCTGTTCGATGCCACCGACTATGCGGCCTGGCGCACGTTCCGCGAGTCGGATGACGCGCGCTATCTGGCGCTGACGATGCCGCGCTTCCTCGGCCGTCCGCTCTACGGCGCCAAGACCGAGCCGGTCGAGGCATTCGACTATGAGGAGAATGTCGGCGGCGATCACGAGAAGCACGTCTGGATCAACGCCGCCTATGCGATGGCCGGCCGGATCACGGAGGCGTTCACGACCTGGGGCTGGTGCACGCGCATTCGCGGCGTCGAGTCGGGCGGGACGGTCGAGGGGCTGCCGACCGCGACCTTCCCGACCGACGACGGCGGCGTCGACATGAAATGCCCGACCGAGATCGCGATCTCCGACCGGCGCGAGGCGGAACTGTCCGCCGCCGGCCTACTCGCGCTGGTCCATCGCAAGAACACCGACCAGGCGACGTTCATCGGCGGCCAGACGCTCTACAAGCCGAAGGTCTTCGACAATGCGGACGCGACTGCGAACCAGAACCTGTCGGCGCGACTGCCCTATATCTTCGCCTCGTGCCGGTTCGCGCACTATCTCAAGTGCATGGTGCGCGACTGGGTGGGTGGAAGTCGTGAAGCCTCGCAGCTTCAGCGCGATCTGAGCGACTGGGTGATGCAGTACGTCGATGGTTCGCCGCAAACGTCGAGCGAATTCACCAAGGCCAAGCTACCGCTGAAAGGGGCACAGGTGGAGATCATCCCGGACCCGGAGAACCCGGGTTACTATAAGGGGAAGTTCATGTTCGTTCCACATTACCAGATGGAAGGCATGGACATCGCGATGAGCATGGTTTCCCGCCTGCCCAAGGCCGCCTGACCATTCGGGCATGCAGCATCGGACCGCCGGCGATCGACGTCGCGGTCTTCTAGGAGGACTTTGACATGGCCGTTGATTGGTTTCTTGAGATCGCCGAAATTCCCGGCGAGTCGACCGCGGAGCACATGAAGGGCAAGATCGACGTGTCGTCGATGTCACTCGGCGGCTCGATGCCGACCACCGCTGGCCGCACCGGCTCGGGCCTGTCGGTCGGCAAGGCCGATTTCCATGACATTCATTTCAGCAAGTATTTCGACAAGGCGACGCCGAAATTGCTGAACGCGATGGGCGCCGGCACCCATTTTGGCAAGGCGATCTTCCATGGCTTCAAGCACGGCGACAAGCCCATGGAGTTCATCACGATCACCCTCACGGACGTGGTGGTGAGCAGCTACCAGGTCAGCGGGTCCAGCGGCTCCGAGGGCCAGGACTCGTGTTCGGTCACCTACTCGGTGATCAACATGGACTATGTGGAGCAGAGCGAGAAGGGCGGCTCCGCCGGCAAGTCCACCTTCGGCTTCGACGTCCGGGCCGGCAAGAAGCTCGGCTGAGCGGGCGGCGGCGGGAGGTTGTCATGGCACCCAACGATGCCGACCAGCTGCTGTGGGCAGGCGATCTCGACGGCGCGCGACGCGCGCTCGTCGAGGTCGTCCGATCCCGGCCCGCCGACGAACAGGCGCGGATGTTCCTGTTCCAGCTGCTCGCGGTCGCGGGCGAGTGGGACAAGGCGAAGGCGCAGCTGCAATTGCTCGCCCAGCTGTCGCCGGAAGCGCAGATGCTGAGCATGGCCTATGGCCAGGCGGTCGACGCCGAGCGCGAGCGCGCGGCCGTCTGGGCGGGCGCTACGCGCCTGCACCTGCTTCAGGACAGCGACTGGGCGATCGGGCTGGTCGACGCGGTCGAACATTACGGGCAGGGCCGGGCCGAGCAGGGCGACGCCGCGCGCGACGCGGCGTTCGAGGCCGCGCCCGACACGCCGGGGACGCTGGACGGCGTCTCATTCGACTGGATCGCCGACGCCGATGGCCGGTTCGGCCCCTCGTTCGAGGCGATCATCGGCGGGCGCTATGGCTTGGTGCCGTTCGACACGGTTGCAAGACTGAAGAGTGACGGGCCGCGCGACCTGCGCGATACCGTCTGGTATCCGGCCCAGATCTTCCTCAAATCCGGCCAGTCGGTGGCGGCGCTGCTCCCCAGCCGCTATCCCGGCAGCGAGGCGGCCGCCGAGGTGGACGAGCGGCTCGGCCGTGTCACCGGCTGGCGCGAGACCGACGCGGGCGAGGTCGGCAGCGGGCAGCACCTGTGGACGCTGTCGACGGGCGAGGACCGCGACCTGCTGTCCACCCGCCTGCTCGCGTTCGATTGAGCGTGGCCGCCGTCAAGCAACGGCTCACGCCGACGCTGTTCGACAAGCTGGTCGCCGATGTCGACATGGCGGGGCTGCGCGCGGACGACTCCAACACGCCGGTGATCGCGCGGGAGAATTTCCGCTTCTACACCGTGCCGCAGCTCGAACGCTTCAACGAAGTGGCATTGCGCGCCACCGTGCGGCGCGAGCTGGCCTGGCTGCTCAACACCACCAATTTCGGCGCGACGCACGACCTGGAACGGTATCCGCGCATCCAGACGTCCGTGCTGAACTACGGTCTGCCCGATCTAGCCGGCAAGACGCTCGGCCGGCGCTCGGTGCTCCAGCGCGCCAAGGAGATCCGCACGGCCGTCCGCGATTTCGAGCCCCGCATCGAGGCGAGTTCGCTGACCGTCGACACGGTGGAGCATGAGGAGCACCGCCACCAGGTGACCTTCGTCATCTCCGGCGACATCACCGCCGCCGCGCAGGCGATGCCCGTCAAGTTCCACACCCATGTCGATCCGGACACGGCGTCGGTCGACGTCGAGGAATAGCCCGCCGTCGCCATGGATCCCCGGCTGCTCCGTTTCTACAACGACGAACTGGGCTATCTGCGCGAGGCGGCGCGGGAGTTCGGCGAGGAGCACGAGACGGTCGCCGGCCGGCTCGGGCTCAAGACGCCGACCGATGTCGATCCGTATGTCGAGCGGCTGCTGGAGGGGGTCGCGTTCCTCGGCGCGCGCGTCCAGCTCAAGCTCGCCGATCAATATCCCGAGTTCACGCAGCATCTGCTGCACGCGATCCAGCCGCATTACCTGGCGCCGATGCCGTCGATCTGCGTCGCCGGCTTCGAGCCCAAGGAGGGCGATCCGGTCCTGATCAAGGGGCACAAGGTGCCGCGCGGCACCGAACTGACCGCTACCGCGAGCGATCAGGGCAACGCCGCCGTGCCGTTTCGCACCGGCCATGACGTGACGCTGTGGCCGCTCCGGATCAGCGAGGTGGAATATCTGGCGAGCCGGGCCGCCGTGGCACCGTTCGCGGCGGCGGCGAACGTGCGCGCGGAGGCGGGGCTGCGGCTGCGGTTCGAGGCGGTGGGCGGCGCGGACCTGCCCAAGCTGCTGCCGCGATCGCTGCCGATCTACCTGGCCGGTTCCGAAGCGATCCCGGGCGAACTGTACCGGCAGCTGATCGGCGAGACGCTGGCGGTGGTGGCGCGGTCGAGCGACGCGCCCGCCAATGGCGACTGGGTGCACCTGCCTCGACCCGAGCAGGTCGGCTTCGAGGACGATCAGGCGTTGCTGCCCGCCGACCAGCGCTCGTTTCGCGGCTATCGGCTGCTCGCCGAATATTTCGCCTGCCCCGAACGCTTCCTGTTCGTCGACCTCAAGGACCTCGCCACCGGCTTCGCGCGGTCGCCGAGCGCGTGCGACGTGGTGCTGCTGTTCTCGCGTTCGTCCACCATCCTGACCGGCGCGGTGGAGCCCGCCAACTTTCGGCTCTATGCGACCCCGGCGATCAACCTGTTCGAGAAGCAGCTCGGGCGCGTCCAGATCACGCCCTACGAACATGAATATCATGTCGTGCCGGACCGGACCAAGCCACTCGATTTCGAGGTGTTCCGGTTGCTGGAGGTCAAGGCCCATGACCGCGAGAACATCGCCGCGCGCGACGTGGCGCCGCTCTACGCATTCGGCGCGCTACTTTATGATTGGCAGGAGGCGCTGTTCTACACGACGCAGTTGCGCCCGCGCCGGCTATCGACGCGCGAGCAGCGCCTGCGGCGGCGGACCGAATATGTCGGCACGGAGACCTGGATCAGCCTGACCTCGCCGGGCGACGCGCGGCGGCTGGACGACATCCAGGAATTGGGGCTGCGCGCGCTGGTCACCAACCGCGAGCTGCCTGAGCTGTTGCAGTTCCGCGGCGACTCGCATTTCACCATCTCCGGCATTCCCGCGCGCGGCGTCTCCGTGCTCCGCGCGCCGACGCGTCCGCGTCCGCCGCTGGGGCTGGGCGACGCGGCGTGGCGGGTGATCGGCCACCTCACCCCCAATTACGCGACGCTGGCGCCGGAGGATGGCGACGATCCGGCGGTGCTGCGCGATCACCTGGCGCTGTACGGCCAGCAGGACGACGCGGCGCTGCGCAAGCAAATCGACGGCGTGCTATCGATCACCTCGCGCAAGGTCGCGCGGCGCGTGCCGGGCTTCGATCGCATGGCGATCGCGCGCGGTCATCGCATCACGATCAGGCTGGACGACGCGGCGTTCGAGCGGAGCCGCCTGTTCCTGTTCGCCGCCGTACTGGAGCGGTTCCTGGCCGAGTTCGCCAGCATCAACTCGTTCACCGAGAGCTGCTTCACCAGCCCGCAGGAAGGGGAGTTCGCGCGATGGCCGCCGCGCATCGGCCGGCGGCCGACGATCTGATGCGCCCGCCGGCCGACGATTTGATGCGCCCGGCGGCCGACGATCCGATGCGCCCGGTGGCGGAGGGTCCGATGCGCTTGGCGGACGAAGACCCGACGCCGCCGCCAGCCGACCATGTCGGG
>NZ_CAHJWX010000024.1 GCF_903643065.1 Sphingomonas bacterium
TCGGTGACGCGGCGCAGCTCGGTCGCCGCCGCCGTCTCGCCGGCGCCGGCGTTGGCGCGCAGGATCGAGTCGACCGCGCCCTTCTGGATCAGCGTCTGCCCGATCCGGACGCCCGAGATGCGGGTCTGCGCGGTGAAGGGGATCACCTCGGCGTCCGTCGGCAGCTCGGTGTGGGTGACGCTGAACTTGTCACGCGCCAGCACCACGATCGAGCGGCCCTCCGGCGTCTCGTCGGCGAGGCTGGCGAGCAGCGCCGCTTCCGCCAGCTCGCCGGGGCTGGCGCCGCCGATCGCGCGGAACTCGGACGCCTGCCGGTCTCCGATCGTGATCGTGCCGGTCTTGTCGAGCAGCAGCACGTCGACATCGCCCGCCGCCTCCACCGCGCGGCCGGACTTGGCGAGCACGTTGTGGCGGACCAGCCGGTCCATCCCCGCAATGCCGATCGCGGACAGCAGCGCGGCGATGGTGGTCGGGATCAGCGTGATGAGCAGCGCCGCCAGGATCGCGACCGGCACCTGGCCGCCGGCATAGGCGGTGAAGCCCGGGATCGTGCCGACCGCGATCAGGAAGATGATGGTCAGGCCGACCAGCAGGATGGTGAGCGCGATCTCGTTGGGCGTCTTCTGCCGCTCGGCGCCCTCGACCAGCGCGATCATGCGGTCGAGGAAGCCCTGGCCGGGGTCGGCCGTCACGCGCACGCGGATCTCGTCGGAGATGACGCGCGTGCCGGCCGTCACCGCCGAGCGGTCGCCGCCCGCCTCGCGGATCACGGGCGCGCTCTCGCCGGTGATCGCCGCCTCGTTGACGCTGGCGACGCCCCGAATGACCTCGCCGTCCGCCGGGATCAGGTCACCGGTCGACACCAGCACCAGGTCGCCCGCGCGCAGCTGGCTGGCGGCGACCTGCTCGACCGCGTCGCCTTTCAGGCGCTTGGCAGTCAGTTCCGCCTTGGTGGCGCGCAGCGACGCCGCCTGCGCCTTGCCGCGCCCCTCCGCCAGCGCCTCGGCGAACGTGCCGAACAGCACGGTCAGCCACAGCCAGATGATCAGCTGGACCTTGAACCCGACGCCCAGCGTGTCGTGGCCGACGACGAGCAGCACCGTGAGCAGCGTCGCGACGCAGGCGGTGACGAACATCACCGGATTGCGGACCAGCTGACGCGGGTCGAGCTTCCGGAAGGCGTCGCCGATCGCCGGCGCGAGCAGGTCGGCGGTGAACAGCGATTTGGTGGCGGCGCGAGCCATGTGACGCGTCCTTACGAGAGCTGGCCGTGGATCATCGCGAGATGATCGGCGATGGGTCCGAGCGCGAGGCTGGGCAGGAAGGTGAGGCCGCCCAGGATCAGCACGATGCCGACCAGCAACCCGACCCAGAGCGGCCCGGTGGTGGGAAAGGAGCCGGCCGACGGCGGCGTGTACCGCTTGCCCGCCAGGCTGCCGGCGATCGCCAGCATCGGCACGATCACGAAGAACCGGCCGAGCCACATCGCGACCGCGAGCATGCCGTCGTAATAGGGCGTGCTGGCGGTCAGCCCGGCAAAGGCCGATCCGTTGTTCCCGACCGCCGAGGTGAAGGCGTAGAGGATCTCCGAAAAGCCGTGCGGCCCCTTGTTGAGCGGCCCCGCCAGGCCGGGCGCCACCACCGAGCTGATCGCGGCCAGCCCCAGGATGACCAGCGGCAGCACCGCGATCGCGAGCACCGCGAGCTTGACCTCGCGCGCCTCGATCTTCTTGCCGACATATTCGGGCGTGCGGCCGACCATCAGCCCGGCGACGAACACCGCCAGGATCGCGAACAGCAGGAAGCCGTAGATGCCCGAGCCGACGCCGCCGACGACGACCTCGCCCAGCTGGATGTTGAACAGCGGCACCAGCCCGCCCAGCGCGGTGAGGCTGTCGTGCATCGCGTTGACCGCGCCGCACGAGGCCGCCGTGGTGACCACCGCGAACAAGGCGGAGGCGGCCTGGCCGAAGCGGACCTCCTTGCCCTCCATGTTGGCGCCGCCGACGCCCAGGCCGTGGAGCACCGGGTTGCCCGCCGTCTCCTGCCAATAGACCATTGCGACGCCACCGAGCACGATCAGGATCATCGCCGACAGGATCGCCCAGCCCTGGCGCGTGTCGCGCACCGCCTTGCCGAACGTCCAGGTGAGGCCGAAGCCGATCGCGAAGATCGACAGCATCTGGAGGAAGTTGCTGAGCGCGGTCGGGTTCTCGAACGGGTGCGCGGAATTGGCGTTGAAGAAGCCGCCGCCGTTGGTGCCCAGCATCTTGATCGCTTCCTGGCTCGCGACCGGGCCCAGCACCAGCGTCTGCTTGATCCCCTCCAGCGTGGTGAGGTCGATCGAGCCCGCCAGCGTCTGCGGCACGCCCGTGGCGACGAGCACCAGCGCGTAGACGATCGAGATCGGCAGCAGCAGGTACAGCGTGATCCGCGTCGTGTCGGCCCAGAAATTGCCGATCCCCGTCGTCTCGCGCCGCGCGAAGCCGCGGAACAGCGCGAAAGCGAGCGCGATGCCGGTCGCGGCGCTGGTGAAGTTGTGGATGGTCAGCGCCAGCATCTGCGACAGGTTCGACATCGTCGATTCGCCCGCATAGCTCTGCCAGTTGGTGTTGGTGGTGAAGCTGACCGCCGTGTTGGCGGCCAGGTGCTGCGGCAGCCCCGCGTAGCCCAGCGGGTTGAGCGGCAGGTAGAACTGCACGCGCAGGAGCGCATAGCTGAACAGCGCCAGCACCGCGTTGAACACCAGCATGTGGACCGCATAACGGTGCCAGCTCTGCTCCTGCTTCGGATCGACGCCGGCGAGCTTGTAGAAGCCGGCCTCGACCGGGCCGAGCACGAGATGGAGCGGCGTGCGCCGCCCTTCGTAAAGCGCATGCAGCCAGGTGCCGACCGGCTTGGTCAGCGCCAGCAGCACCGCAAAAAAGGCGAGGACGAGGATCAAGCCCGACAGCGTCATGGCAACGCCTCCTAGAAGCGCTCGGGACGGATCAGCACCGCCACGAGATAGATGAGAAGCCCGAGCGCGGTCAGGGCGGCGAGGATGAGATCGATGCTCATCGCCTCACGCCCTTTCGAGCAGACGGACATAGGCGAGCGTCAGGGCGAGCAGCCCGACGATCACGGCGATCCAGAGCAGGTCCTGCATGACGATGGTCCCCGTCAGAACTTGGTCGACAGGCCGAAATAGACCTGTGCGTCCGGCGTGAAGCGGTTGAGGCCGAAATTGCCGCCCACATCGATCTGCAGGGTCGGGCTGAGCAGATAGGCGATCGCGGTGTCGGCCGAATATTGGTGCACCGTGCCCGCCGGATCGTAATTCTGCGCGCTGTAGAACTCGGCGTAGATCGTCGCCTTGCCCGCCGACTTGGCGAGATTGGCGATGCCGACCAGCTGCGCGTGGCGGCCGTGGCGGTCACCGTCGGCGAGCAGGTCGACCTCCGGCCCGAAATTGAGCGTGAAGCCCTGCGGCAGAGAGAAGACGACCGGCGCCGCGACGCCGCCTTCCCAGCGGCGGTTGCCGATGCCGAGCCTGGCGGTCGGCGCCTTGACGAACGGCAGCACCGCGATCTGCACCTTGCTGTCGGACGGGCTCAGCCTCTGCTTGACGCGCAGGTACAGGTCGCCGACGCCGCCGATCGTGTCGTGCGACCCACCGGCGGACGCGCGCGCGGTGACATAGGGCGCGATGTTCGCCTCCACATCCGTGTGCGGCCCGACGCCGAGCTTCAGATACGGGTTGGTGTAGAGGACCACGTCCGTGCGCACGCCGCCGTCGGTGTTGCGCGTCCAGTTGCCGAGGTCCGTTTCGAGCTGGACCACGCCCGCCGGCACGGTGCAGGCCGCGTTCGCCTTGGTGGGGCGGTCGGTGCAGATCGGCGCCGGCGCGGTCGCGTCAGGCGCGCTGCTCTGCGCCTGCGCGGAACCGGCCGTCAACGGTAGGGACAAGGTGGCGACCAGCGCCAGAACCAGCTTCATCGGAACCCCCAAGGCGGCGCCTCCAGGTCGGCGGCGCTAATGACGAGGGGGGTGGATTAGGCCCGCCGTCCGTAGCGAAGCGAGACGGGCGGGGGATGATCTCCATAGTATTTGCATAGGGTCGCGCCGTCCGGGCGCGGCGATCAGATCTCCAGCTGCGAACCGAGTTCGACGACGCGGTTGGTCGGCAGCTTGAAGAAGTCCATCGCGCTCTCGGCGTTGCGGACCATCCAGGCGAACAGCTTCTCGCGCCACAGCGCCATGCCCGGCCGCTCCGACGCGATCAGCGTCTGGCGGCCGAGGAAGAAGCTGGTCTCCATCGGCTTGAGCGGGCCGCCGTCGATCCGGATCGCGCTCAGCGCCGCTGGCACGTCGATCTCGTCCATGAAGCCATAGTGGAGGATCGCGCGGACGAACCGGTCGTCGATCGGCTGCACCTCCAGGCGCGCGTCGGCGCCGATCGTGGGCACCTTGCCGATCAGCACGGTGACGATGATGACGCGTTCGTGCAGCACTTTGTTATGCTTGACGTTGTGGAGCAGCGCGTGGGGCACGCCCTCGCGCGAGGAGGACAGGAACACCGCCGTGCCGGCGACCCGCTCCAAGCTGCCGCGCGCGGAGCGGGCGAACAGCTCGGCCGACATCGCGCCCTCCGCCAGCCGCGCGCGCATGATCTGCCGCCCCTTCGCCCAGGTGGTGAGCAGCGTGAACGCGATCGCGGCGACCAGCAGCGGAAACCAGCCGCCATCGGGGATCTTGGTCGCGTTGGAGGTGAAATACAGGCCGTCGACGACGACGAACAACCCGGTCAGCGTGAACGCGAGCGGCCGGGGCCAGCGCCAGACGGAGACGGTGAGCACGCCCAGCATCAGCGCGGTGATGAACATCGTCCCCGTCACCGCGATGCCATAGGCGGCGGCGAGCGCGCCCGAGCCGCGAAAGCCCAGCACCAGGGCGACGACCAGGATCAGCAGCGCCCAGTTGACCAGCGGCACATAGATCTGGCCGATCGCGGTCTCGCTGGTATGCTCGATCCGCAGGCGCGGCAGGAAGCCGAGCTGCACCGCCTGTTGCGTCACCGAATAGGCGCCCGAGATCACCGCCTGGCTGGCGATCACCGTCGCCAGCGTCGCCAGGATCACCAGCGGCAGCCGCGCGGCGGCGGGCGCCATCAGGAAGAAGGGGTTCTGGACGGTGTCGGGCTGGCCCAGGATCAGCGCGCCCTGACCCAGATAGTTGAGCATCAGGCACGGCAGCGCCACGTACAGCCACGCGATCGAGATCGCCCGGCGCCCGAAATGACCCATGTCGGCGTACAGCGCCTCCGCCCCCGTCACCGCCAGCACGACGGAACCCAGCGCCAGAAAGGCGAGGCGGAAATCGAGCAGGAAGAAGTTGAGCGCCCACCACGGGTTGATCGCGCCCAGGATCGCGGGATGCGCCGCGATGTTGGTGACGCCGAGCACCGCGATCACCGCGAAATAGAACACCATCACCGGCCCGAACAGCGCCCCCACCCGCGCCGTGCCGTGCCGCTGGATCGTGAACAGCGCCACCAGGATGCCGATCGACAGCGGCAAGACGAAGCGCGTCATGCCGCTCTCGACGACGCTGAGCCCTTCCACCGCCGACAGGACGGAGATGGCGGGCGTGATGATCGCGTCGCCATAGAAGAGCGCGGTCGCGGCGATGCCCAGCATCACCAGCCCCCCCGTCCAGCGCCGCTCGCCGACCCGATCCGCGATCAGCGCGAGCAGCGCCAGGCTGCCGCCCTCGCCGCCATTGTCCGCGCGCAGGATGACGAGGACGTATTTGACCGTGACGATCAGCATCATCGTCCAGAACACCAAGCTCAGCACGCCGAAGACATGCGGCTGGTCGACGGGCAGCGGGTGCGGCCCGACCAGGCTCTCCTTGAGCGAATAAAGCGGCGACGTGCCGATGTCGCCGAACACCACCCCCAGCGCGCCCAGCGCCAGCGTCCGGGTGGAGCCGTGCGGCTGATGATCGGCAACCGGCTGAGCCGGCGCGGTGATGATGGTGCTGCCGCTCATCCCGGCGCTATGGCGCGCGCACCCCGTCATGGCGAGCGTCAATACGGGCGAGGCGCCGGCCCGGCGCCAGGGATGACGGTTATCGCGCTTCGCGGTCCCGGACGATCTCGGCGAGTCGGCCGAGCTGCTCTTCTTCCATGCGGATCGACCGTCGCTGGCGCGCCAGCACCCGGAGCAGCGTGCCGAGCAGCGCGATCGAGACGAACAGATGCGCGACGGCGGACATGCGACACCCTTTCTCCATGCGAGAAGGACATGGTCGGGGCCGTATTGGAACAACAGGTCGTTCGGACCGGCCAGGCATGGCTTTTTCGTAGTCAGGCCGGCGCCCGGCGGCGCGACGATGCTCCGTGACGAGGCGCGCGGGCGGGCGTAGGGCGCGTCGATGTCTGACGTTCTTGCACCGCCCGGCCGTGCCCGCTCGATCGGCCGGGCGGGGGCGGCGGCGTCGCTGGCGGCGCTCGGCGTCGTGTATGGGGATATCGGCACCAGTCCGCTCTACGCGTTCAAGGTCGCGGTGAACGCCGCCGCCATGGCGCCCGCCGCCGCCGCGATCGGGGTCGCGTCGCTGATCATCTGGTCGCTGGTGCTGGTGGTGTCGGTCAAATACGCGCTGCTGATCCTGCGCGCGGACAATGGCGGCGAGGGCGGGGTGGTCGCGATGCTGGCGCTGCTCGGCGCGCGCGACGCCAAGCCGCGGACGCCGAAGGCGGCGCTGCTCGTGCTCGGGCTGGTCGGCGCGGCGCTGTTATATGGCGACGGCGCGATCACGCCCGCGATCTCGGTGCTGAGCGCGGTCGAGGGGTTGAAGGCCGATGCGCCTTCGCTCGCGCCGGCGGTGCTGCCGCTGTCGGTCGCCATCCTGATCGGGCTGTTCGCGGCGCAGAGCCGGGGCACGGGGACGATCGGGCGCGTGTTCGGGCCGGTGATGCTGCTGTGGTTCGCGGCGCTGGCGGCGCTGGGGCTGGTCCACATCGCCGCGCACCCGCGCGTGCTCGGCGCGATCGATCCGCTGCGCGCGACCGGCTTCGTGCTCCATGCGCCGCTGCCTGTCAGTTTCGCCGTGTTCGGCGCGGTGTTCCTGGCGGTGACGGGCGGGGAGGCCATGTACGCGGACATGGGCCATTTCGGGCGGACGCCGATCCGCCTCGCCTGGTTCGCGGTGGCGTTGCCGGCGCTGGTGCTTAACTATCTGGGCCAGGCGGCGCTGGTCGGCGCCGATCCAGCGGCGCTCGCCAACCCGTTCTTCGGCCTCGCGCCGGGCTGGGCGCATTACCCGCTCGTCGCCTTCGCCACGGCGGCGACGGTGATCGCCAGCCAGGCGATCATCTCCGGCGTGTTCTCGTTGACGCAGCAGTCGATCCAGCTCGGCTTCCTGCCCCGGCTGGGGCTGCGCCATACCGCCGAGCACGAGCGCGGCCAGGTCTATCTGCCGCTCGCCAACTGGCTGCTCGCGGCGGGCACGCTGGCGGCGGTGCTGATGTTCCGCTCGTCGGACGCGCTCGCCGGCGCCTATGGCATCGCGGTATCGGGGCTGATGGCGATCTCCACCGTCCTGGCGGCGCTGGTGGCGATCCGCTGGGGGTACAACCCGCTGCTCGTGGTGGCGGTCAACGGCGGCTTCTTCCTGCTCGATCTGGTGTTCTTCGCCGCCAACTCGACCAAGCTGCTGGAAGGAGGCTGGTTTCCGCTGCTGATCGCGGGACTGATCGCGCTGTTGATGCTGACCTGGCGGGAAGGCGTGATCCTGGTCGAGCGGCGCCGCGCCGGCGAGCGGCAGGACGAGGCGGTGTTCCTCGATCGGCTGACCGCCGGGCCCGTCGCGCGCACGCCCGGCGTCGGCGCTTTCCTGAGTGCTGCGACCCATGGCATCCCGCTGTCGCTGACGACGCATCTGCGCCACAACCAGGCCTTGCAGGAGCGCGTGCTGCTGGTCTCGGTGATGACCTGCGAGACGCCGTTCGTCGCGCCCGAGCGGCGCGCGGCGGTGACTCGCGTCGCCGACGACGTGACGCGGGTCGTGCTCCATTTCGGCTTCATGGAAACTATCGACATCCCGCGCGGCCTGCGCGACGCCCCCGTCCGGCTGAGCGAGGAGGAGATGAAGCGACTGAGCTATTATATCGGTCACGAGACGGTGATCGCCGATCGCGGCATCCCCGGCATGGCACGCTGGCGCGAGGCGCTGTTCGTCTCCCTGCAGCGCAACACCGCCTCGACCGGCAGCTCGTTCTGCATCCCCTCCGACCAGCTGGTGGAGATCGGGACGGAGGTGAGGATCTGATCCGCCGGTGTCGCTGCGCGGTGGCGCGCCGCCGCGTGAGGCGATATGGCGGCCCGCATGAGCACGCAGCCGCAGACCCTGACCGACCTCCAGCCCTCCGGCTTCTTCACGCGCCGGCTCGCGGAGGCCGACCCGGCCGTCGCCGCCGGCGTCGCGCGCGAGCTGCGGCGCGAGCAGGATCAGGTGGAGCTGATCGCCAGCGAGAACATCGTCAGCCGCGCCGTGCTGGAGGCGCAGGGCAGCGTGTTCACCAACAAATACGCGGAAGGCTATCCCGGCAAGCGTTATTACCAGGGCTGCGGCCCGTCCGACGAGGTCGAGCGGCTCGCGATCGATCGGGCGAAGACGCTGTTCGGCTGTGCCCATGCCAACGTCCAGCCGCATTCGGGCGCGCAGGCGAACGGCGCGGTGATGCTGGCGCTGGTCAAGCCGGGCGACACGATCCTGGGCATGAGCCTGGACGCGGGCGGGCATCTGACCCACGGCGCCCGCGCGGCGATGAGCGGGAAGTGGTTCGACGCGGTCCAATATGGCGTGACGCGCGACACCCACCTGATCGACTATGACCAGGTCGAGGCGCTCGCCCTGGAGCGGCGGCCGAAGCTGATCATCGCCGGCGGCTCCGCCTATCCGCGCCGGATCGACTTTGCCCGCTTCCGCGCGATCGCCGACCGGGTCGGGGCCTATTTCATGGTCGACATGGCGCATTTCGCCGGCATCGTCGCCGCCGGGCTCTATCCGTCGCCCTTCGACCACGCGCATGTCGTCACCACCACCACGCACAAGACGCTGCGCGGCCCGCGCGGCGGCATGATCATGACGGACGACGAGGCGCTGGCGAAGAAGCTCAATTCGGCGGTGTTCCCGGGGCTGCAGGGCGGGCCGCTGATGCACGTGATCGCCGCCAAGGCGGTGGCGTTCGGCGAGGCGCTGGAGCCCGGCTACAAGGGCTATATCACCGCCGTGGTGGAGAACGCCAAGGTGCTGGCGGCGACGCTGGAGGAGCGCGGCGCCGCCGTGGTGTCGGGCGGGACGGACACGCACCTGGCGCTGATCGACCTGACGCCGCTGGGAAAGAACGGGCCGGGCGTCACCGGCCGCGACGCGGACGAGGCGCTGGAGCGCGCCGGCATCACCTGCAACAAGAACGGCATCCCCTTCGATCCTCTGCCGCCCGTCAAGACCAGCGGCATCCGCGTCGGCTCGCCGGCGGGCACGACGCGCGGCTTCGGCCCGGCCGAGTTCCGCGAGATCGGCCACCTGGTCGCCGACGTGCTCGACGGGCTGGCCAGGATGGGCGAGGGCGGCGACGGCCAGGTCGAGGCGGCGGTGCGCGAGCGCGTCCGCGCGCTGTGCGCCCGTTTTCCCATCTACAACGGGTAGCGCATGCGCTGTCCGTTCTGTGGGCATGAGGACAGCCAGGTGAAGGACAGCCGCCCCACCGACGACGGGGCGGCGATCCGGCGGCGGCGGCAGTGCGAGGGCTGTGCCGCGCGCTTCACCACGTTCGAGCGCATCCAGCTGCGCGAGCTGACCGTGCTCAAGTCCGACGGCCGGCGCCAGCCGTTCGAGCGCGACAAGCTGCTGCGCTCGCTGGCGATCGCCGCGCGCAAGCGGCCGGTGGAGCCCGCGCGATTGGAGAAGCTCGTGTCGGGTATCCAGCGCCAGCTGGAGACGGCGGGCGAGGGCGAGGTCACCGCGCACCGCATCGGCGAGCTGGTGATGGCCGGGCTCAAGACGCTCGATCCCGTCGCCTATATCCGCTTCGCCAGCGTCTATCGCGACTTCAGCGAGGCGAAGGATTTCGAGGCGTTCGCCGGCGAGGTGGCGGGAGAGTGACGTTCTGGGCCTACGTGCTGCGGTGCGCGGACGACAGCTATTATACCGGGCATACCGACGCGCTGGAGGCTAGCATCGGCGCGCACCAGTCGGGCGAGCTGCCGGGCTACACGCAGCGGCGGCGGCCGGTGACGCTGGCCTGGTCGCAGGAGTTTCCGACCCGGCTGGAGGCGCTGGAGGCGGAGCGGCGCATCAAGGGGTGGAGCCGGGCCAGGAAGGAGGCGCTGTTCCGGGAGGATCGGGCGGCGATCCACGCACTGGCGACCCCTCCGTCCGAACGGGCCCTTCGACTTCGCTCAGGGCGAACGGACGAGGATAACGAAGCCCTGCCGACCTCCGTTCGGGCTGAGCCAAGTCGAAGTACCTCTCCCCCCCCCCCGTGATCGTCCTCGTCCGGCCCCAACTCGCCGAGAATATCGGCAAGGCGGCGCGTGCGATGCTTAATTTCGGGTTGACCGAATTGCGGCTGGTCAGCCCTCGGGATGGGTGGCCGAATCCGGCGGCGGGGCCGGCGGCGAGCGGGGCGGACCATGTGCTTGCCGACGCGGAAGTGTTCGAGAGTGTTGCCGCGGCGACGTCGGATTGCACGCATGTGTTGGCGACGACGGTACGCAAGCGCGGCGTCACCAAGCCGGTGCTGACGCCCGCCGCCGCCGCCGCCGCGATCCGGGCCGAGCCGGGCCGCGCGGCGATCCTGTTCGGGCCGGAGCGATCCGGGCTGGAGACCGACGACGTGGCGCTCGCCCGCACGATCGTGACGGTGCCGATCAACCCCCGGTTCGGCTCGCTCAACCTCGCCCAGGCGGTGATCCTGCTCGCATACGAATGGTCAAGGGCGGAGGCGCTGGCGCAGCCGCCGGCGGTGGCGCTGGAGCCGCCCGCGCCGCAGGCGGAGCTGGAGGGCATGATCGAGCAGCTAGACGCGATGCTGGTGGCGAGCGGCTTTTATCATCCGCCCGATCGCGCCCCCACCGCGCGCAGGACGCTGCGCACGCTGCTCACCAAGCCGGGCTGGTCGGCGCAGGAGGTGCGCACGCTGCGCGGCGTGCTGTCGGCGCTGGACGGCGCCAAGCGGGCGCGGACCT
>NZ_CAHJWX010000025.1 GCF_903643065.1 Sphingomonas bacterium
AGCGCGACGACGCCGCCGACTGGGTAGAGGCGCGGCTGGCCGAGCCGCAGGCGGCCGGTGTCACGCGCGTGCTGATGCACTCGGTCGTCTGGCAATATCTGCCCGAAGACACCGCGCGGCGTGTGCGGGCGGCGATGGAGCGGGCGGGTGTCGACGCCACGGCCGAGCGGCCGCTTGGCTGGGTGATGATGGAGCCCAACCGCGCGGTCGCGCATCAGGTGATCCGGGTGCTGAGCTGGCCTGGTCACGCCCGGCCGGCGGTGCTGGGCGTCAGTCACGCTCACGGCAAGTGGATACGCCACGGCGCGTCCGACACGGGCGAGGGATAGAGCTGCCCGGTTCGGCCCGGGTCTGGCCCTAGACGCCCCAGTCTCGCATCGCGGCGATCACCGCCGGCGCGTTCTCCCACGGCACGAAATGCCCCGCGTCCACCTTCACCACCGTCAGGTCCGGCACCAGCGCGTCCAGCCCCTCCAATTGCACCGGCAGCAGTGCCTTGTCCGCCAGGCCCCAGATCACCAGGGTCGGCTGGGTCACGGGCGGGAAGGGCGCGTCGAGCAGGGCGGGACGCGGCGGATGCTCGTCCATCCCCGGCACCCGTAGCCCCGAGGCGCGGTACCAGTTGAGCATCGCCGTCATCGCGCCGGGCTGGGCCCATTCGTCCAGATACGCCGCCTTGTCCTCTCCCGCGACGGCCCGCGTCAGCGCCTGCGCGAAGGTGGAGGAGAAGAACCGCTCCAGCCCTGCGCCGACGAGGCCGCGATCCAGCGAGGTATCCTGGAAACGGGTGATGTACTGGCTCGCCCGGCGCTGTTCCATGTCGTCGAACAGCGAGCGGAGGAAGACAAACGGGTGCGGCGCGTTGACGATCACCAGCCGCGCCACCCGCGTCGGGTGCCGCAACGCCGCCGTCCAGGCGATCGCGCCGCCCCAATCGTGCCCGACCAGGGTGAAGCGATCGATCCCGACATGATCCGCGAGCGCGATCAGGTCGGCGACGATCAGGTCCGCGCGGTATTGTTCGACGCCCTGCGGCTTGGACGAGCGCGCATAACCGCGCTGGTCGGGGGCGAGCACGAAATGATCGCGCGCCAGATCGGGCACCACCTCGCGCCAGGTGCGATGCGACTCGGGAAAGCCGTGGAGCAGGATCACCGGCGGATGGCCGCCATGCCCCGCCACCTGCACGTCGAGTTCGACGCCGGTGGGCAGGCCGATGCGGTGCAGGGCGTCCTTCATGCGGGTCTCCCAGGCTTGCGTCTATACCGGTGCCGGCGGACGGGCCAGCATCCTTCTGGTCGCGGTGGGCGCCACCGCCGGAACGGTGCCGGTCGGCCCCGCCTGCGTCGGCTTGACAAAAGTCGGACCTCGCGGGCAGAGGCGCGCCGCTCGCCGACGATCGTCACGCGGGCAAGCAACCGAGAGTCATTCAATGCCGAGCGACAGTAGCAGTCGACCGCCCTCGCCGAGCGTGGTGCCGTTGGCCTGACCCTCGGGGCTCGCCTGGGTCCGCGTGCGGCGGATCCAGCGAGGTGAGCCATGCAGAACGTCATTCATCGTGACGCGATATTCGACGCGGCGGCCGTGGCCGCCAGCCTGGTAGGCGCGCGCGGCGCGGACATCGCCGACATCCTCGATGCCCATGACGCCTACGAGGCGGCGGCGATCGTCGAGCACCTGCCGCTGGAGGAAGCGGTCAAGGCGTTCGATCAGCCCGGGATCGGCTGTCCCGAGGAGATCGTCGCGCTGCTGCCACGGCCCATGGCGGCGGCGCTGCTCGACGCGATGTCCGCCGATCGCACCGCCGACCTGTTCCGCCATGTGGCGGAGCCGGCGCGGGCCGAGCTGCTGGCGCACGTCACCCCCGATCTGCGCGCGACGGTCGAGCGGCTGCTCGGCTATCCCGAGGCGAGCGCCGGCTCGATCATGACGACCGAGTTCGTCGCGGTCCCGGCCGACTGGACGATCGCGCAGGTGCTCCACCATATCCGCATGGTCGAGCGCACGCGCGAGACCGTCTATGCGGTCTACGTCACCGATCCGGCCGGGCACGACCTCATCCAGGCGGTGACGCTGCGACGCCTGATCTCCGGCGACCCGCATGCCGGCGTGCTGACCGCCGCGCCCGAGCGCCGGCCCGTCACGATCGGCCCGAACGATCGCCGCGAGGAGGCGATGCGGCTGATCTCGCGATACGACCTGCTGGCGATCCCGGTCGTCGACGGACACGGCCATCTGCTCGGCATCGTCACCGTCGACGACGTGATCGACGTCATGATCGAGCAGCAGACCGCGCAGGTGCATCGCTTCGGCGGCGTCGAGGCGCTGGACGAGGATTATCTGCGCATCGGCTTCTGGGCGATGATCCGCAAGCGCGCGGGCTGGCTGGGCGCGCTGTTCCTGTCCGAGATGCTGACCGCGTCCGCGATGCAGGGGTTCGAGGGCGAGCTGGAAAAGGCGATCGTGCTGACGCTGTTCATCCCACTGATCATGAGCTCGGGTGGCAATTCGGGCAGCCAGGCGACCTCGCTCGTGATCCGCGCGCTCGCGCTGCACGAGGTGACGTTGCGCGATTGGTGGCGGGTCGCGTTGCGCGAGCTGCCGACCGGGCTGACGCTGGGCGCGATCCTGGGCCTGATCGGCATCGCGCGCATCACGCTGTGGCAGTGGCTCGGCTTTTACGATTACGGGACGCACTGGCGGCTGGTCGCGGCGACCGTGGGCGCGGCGCTGGTCGGCATCGTCGCCTTTGGCTCGTTCGTCGGCTCGATGCTGCCGTTCGGGCTGCGTCGGCTGGGGTTCGATCCGGCGAGCGCGTCCGCGCCGTTCGTGGCGACGCTGGTCGACGTGACCGGGCTGGTCATCTATTTCGGCGTTGCCGCCGTCATCCTGCATGGCACGCTGTTGTGATGGGCGAAGCGGGGCCTCGCGCAACTCTACCGGCATTGGACCGTTGCGCGTCGGTAACGACAGTCCAGGTTGATCCATGTTCCAGCACCGTCACCTGATGATCCGGCCCGATCCCGCGCGCACGGTCGTGCGGCCGTTCGCGCCGGGCTACCCCGATCGGTTCCGCCGGCCGGGGCATGATCGCGCGCAGGTGATCGTCGATCGCGTGCTGGGGCTCGACGACGAACAGCTGGCGGCCGAGGAGCGCAACGTCTCGCTCTCGCTCGACGAGCGCCACCGCGACGTCGGGCCGATGCTCGATCATCGGTTCGAGGACATGGCGGACCAGATCGCCGGCGCCGACGCGATCGCCCCGGCGCAGCGTCGGCTGATCGGTGCCTATTTCTCGGAAGAATATGCCTTCGCCGCCGCCGCGCTGTTCAATCCCAGCGCGGTGCTCCACCCCGACCAGTCGGGCCTGGCCGACGGGCAGCTGCGATATCTCATATCGTTGCGCGGCATCGGCGAGGGCCATGTCTCGTCCGTCGCGTTCCGCACCGGCACCTGGACGCCGGGCGGCGAGCTGTGCCTGGACGCGGCGAGCGAAGTCGCGGTGCCGCCGGTCATCACGCAGAACGATAGTGGCGATGGCGTCGTCTGCCTAGATTGCAGCGGCAGCCGTGACCTGTCGGAGACGGTGATCTTTCCCGTCCTGCCGCGTCAGCGGCAGGGGATTGAGGACATGCGGCTCGTCCGGTTCACCGAGGATGACGGCGGCGTCCGCTATTACGGCACCTACACCGCGTTCAGCGGCTCGGACGCCAAGCCCGAGCTGTTGCTGACCGAGGATTTCCGTCATTTCGCGATGAAGCCGCTCAGCGGCGATGCGGCGGGGGCGAAGGGTATGGCGCTGTTCCCGCGCCGGATCGACGGCCGCTTCGTCATGCTCGGCCGGCAGGATTCGGAGAACATCTGGCTCCACCACGCCGACGAGCCCACGCGCTGGGATGGCGGCGCGGTGCTGATCGCGCCGCGTTACCCGTGGGAGTTCGTTCAGATGGGCAATTGCGGATCGCCGATCGAGCTGGACGAGGGCTGGCTGGTGCTCACGCACGGGGTCGGCACGGTGCGTAACTATTGCATGGGCGCGGCGCTGCTCGACAAGGCCGATCCGACCAAGCTGCTCGCGCGGACGCCCAAGCCGATCCTGGAGCCCAGCCCCGACGAGCGCGACGGCTATGTCCCCAACGTCGTCTACAGCTGCGGCGCATTGCTGCACGGGCGCGAGCTGATGCTGCCCTATGGCGTGTCCGATCAGTTCACCAGTTTCGCCACCTGCTCGGTCGACGAGCTGCTGGCGGCGATGGCCTAGCTCAGCCGGCGAGCGCGCCCGCCGCGATCGTCAGCAGGCCCAGCCCCAGCGACAGCGGCATGCGCAGCCCCATCCAGCCGGCGGGCGCCTCGCCCGTCGCGACGAGGTGGCGATCGACGAGCAAGGTGAGCAGGACCGCGCTGCCCAGCGCCACGCCCGGCCAGTTCGGGCCCGACACGGCGCTCCACAGCAGCAGCGCCGCCGTGACCAGGCTCGGTGCCACCGCGAGGGCGGCGAGCCCGCCCTGACCGCGCCGCCGCCGCATCGCGAAGCTCCACCACATCCCGCCCAGGAAGCTGAGGATGATCGCGGCGTACAGGTCCAACGCGGTCGCCAGCAGGGATGATCGGTCGGGCGATGCCCGCGTCCACGCGATCAGCGCGACCAGGGCGAGCGGCGGGAGCAGTCCGGCGAAGCCGAGGCCGCGCGCGACGGCGCCGACGCGACCGGGCGACTCGCTCGGCTGGCTGAGATCGAGATGCATGGGCGGCGCGTTCCACGTCGGCGGGCGCATGACAAGCCGGACCTCGTCGCTCGTCGCGGCGCACCGCTCCCTCGACCACGCGCCGCTGCTGCGCTACGACCCGGTCATGGACACGATCGGCGTCATCGGGGCGGGGCAGATGGGCGCGGGCATCGCGCAGGTCTCCGCGCAGGCGGGTTTCCACGTGCTGCTCGCCGACGTGGACCGCGCGCGCGCCGAGGCGGGCCGGGCGGGCATCGCCAGGCAGTTCGACCGGCTCGTCGCCAAGGAGAAGATCGCGGGCGCCGACCGCGACGCGGCGCTGGCGCGGATCGAGCCGGTCGACGGGCCGGCGGCGTTCGGCGGCTGCGGCCTGGTGATCGAGGCGGCGACCGAGCGCGAGGGGATCAAGCGGACGATCTTCGCCGAGGTCGGCGCGGTGCTGGGCGGCGACGCGATCCTGGCGTCCAACACGTCGTCGATCCCGATCACCCGGCTGGCGCAGGCGGCGCCCGATCCGGCGCGGTTCGTGGGTGTGCATTTCTTCAATCCCGTCCCCGTCATGGGGCTGATCGAGCTGATCCGGGGCCTCGCCACCGCCGACGCGACCGTGGCGGCGGTCGAGTCCTATGCCCGGGCGCTCGGCAAGCGGGTGGTGCATGCCAACGACGCGCCGGGCTTCATCGTCAATCGCGTGCTGATGCCGATGCTCAACGAGGCGTGCTTCGCACTGGGTGAGGGGGTGGCGACCATCGCCGACATCGACGCCGCCTGCCAGCTGGGGCTCAATCACCCGATGGGGCCGCTGACGCTGGCCGACTTCATCGGGCTGGACACCTGCCTGGAGATCACCCGCGTGCTGTTCGAGGGCACGGGCGACCCCAAATTCCGTCCGGCGCCGCTGCTGGTGAAGTATGTCGAGGCCGGCTGGCATGGCCGCAAGGCGGGGCGCGGCTTCTACGACTATGCGGGGCCGGAGCCGGTGCCGACGCGCTGAGCCCGATCCATCATCCGATCAGCAGGCCCGCCAGCGCGGCCGACATGAGGTTGGCGAGGCTGCCCGCCGCCAGCGCGCGCAGGCCGAGGCGGGCGATGACGGGGCGCTGGTTGGGCGCGAGGCCGCCCGTCACCGCCATCTGGATCGCGATGGACGAGAAGTTGGCGAACCCGCACAGCGCGAAGGTGACGACCGCGACGGTGTGGGGCGACAGGGTGGCCTTGGCGTCCTTCAGATAGCCGAAGGCGACGAACTCGTTGATGACGACCTTGGTCCCGAACAGCCCGCCCGCTTGGCCGGCCTCGTTCCACGGCACGTTGAGCAGGAACATGAGCGGTTGGAAGACGCGCCCCAGGATCGCCTGAAAGGTGAGGTCGGGATGGCCGAACCAGCCGCCGACGCCGCCCAGGATGCCGTTGGCGAGCGCCACCAGCGCCACGAACGCGAGCACCATCGCGCCCACCGCCACCGCGAGCTTGACGCCCGTCTGCGCGCCCTCGGCGGCGGCCATGATGATGTTGGCGGGGCGTTCCTCGCCAAAGGGGATGTCGCCTTCCAGCACCGGCTCGCGGCCGGCATCGGCGGGGTCGTCGGGCATGACGAGCTTGGCCATCAGGATGCCGCCGGGCGCCGACATGAAGCTGGCGGCGAGCAGGTAAGGCAGCAGGTCGGTGCCCAGCATCGAGGCATAGGCGGCGAGGATCGTCCCCGCCACGCCCGCCATCCCGACCGTCATGACGCAGAAGACCTGCGACGGCGTCAGCTCGGCGAGATAGGGGCGGATGACGAGCGGCGCCTCGCTCTGCCCGACGAAGATGTTGGCGGCGGCGCCGAGCGATTCAACCTTGGAGATGCCGGTCACGTATTGAATGCCGCCGCCGATCCACTTCACCACGAACTGCATGACGCGCAGATAGTAGAGGATCGAGATCACGGCGGCGAAGAAGATGATGACGGGCAGCGCCGCGAGCGCGAAGCTGTGCCCGCCCATCGCCGGGCCGGCGAGGGGACCGAAGATGAAGTCGATGCCCGCCTGCGCATAGCCGAGCAGGTTGGCGACGCCCGCCGCCATCGCGCCGATTACCAGCTTGCCGGCGGGCACGTACAGCACCAGCGTCGCGATCCCGGCCTGCAGCGCGAAGGCGGCACCGACGACGCGCGGCCGGATCGCGCGCCGGTTCGTGGAGAGCAGCACCGCGATCAGCAGGATCGCGGCGATGCCGGCGACGCCGACGAGGAGGCGGGTCACGCGGCGGCTCGCGGGAGGTAAGTGGAAGAAGTGGAGGCCCGGAAGCGGTTTTCGCCGGGAAGCGCCCGCGACGCGACCGGTCCGGGCGTCGATGCGCCGCTGACGCGCCGGTTTCGCGTCGACGATGCGTCGTCTGGGTCACCGTGACGCGACACCGACGCGCCGGTACCGCGCCGGTTCGGGCCGGAACGCGACGCGAGCGGACGCAGACGCGACCGCGCCGGCGAGCGCGGAGGAACCGGCGTCTGCGATGTTGGCCAATGGATCATGCCCGACTTGTGGCACGCGCGAGCGGTGTAGGACAGAGGGTCGCGTCGCGTTGCCCGTCGCGCATTTCCGCCGGCGATCGCGGCGGAACGGCCGCTTGCGCCCGTAAGCGGACGCGTCGCCCGACCCTTATCGGGCTGCCGCCGGAACCACGCGCCCGCCGCTTCGTGGATCGCGCTCCCGTCGACTTGCCGTGGGCCGTTCCAATAGCGAGAAGCTCAGCTGTCCCATCGCCAGCACCGCGATCAGCGCGACGATGATGGCTGCCGTTCCGCACGAGGGCACGACCAACAGCGCTGCCGCGCCCACCGTACGACCAATTGCGAGGTGCCACAGATAGATCGAGTAGGAGCGGACTCCACACCAGCCCAGCATCCGCACCAAGCGGCTCGGCTGCTCGGTCCGGGCGCCAAGCGCGAAAAGCAGAAGGGAGGTGGCGCCGATATCAACGAGGACCAATCCCAGCGTATAACTAAAGGACGGATTGTCCATAACCATCGCGAGCCCGAAGCTGAGCAAGGCCGTCGTCAATAGCGATCTCCGGAGCGATCCGATCCTGATGATCAGGTTGGGGCGGTACCGCGACGCGACGCCAACGAACATCCCGAATGTCAGGGAGTCAGCCCGGAACTGGGTCTGCACATAGATATGTTCGACATCGGTGCCGATCCACACTGCCATGAGCCTGGCTAGCGGAACCGCGATCAGCACCGCCGTCAGGACGGGACAGGCACAGGCCCATGGATCGGTGCGCCGTGCAAGCAGCGGGATGAGCACGGCCGCGGCGACGTAGAAATGCTCCTCTACCGCGAGCGACCAGAGATGTTGCGGGCCGCCCGGGATAAAGTTCTGCGCGTGCAAGACAAACGGAAGAATGAATGATGCATCTCTCGTCGGCATCGTTAGCCAGCTAACTCCCAATGATACGTACAACGGCGGCCAGAGACGCAACATGCGCCGGCGCAGGAATCGCCAGCCATCAAACTCACCAAGCGTCGCTTCGCGCAGGATGATACTGGCGACCAGGTATCCACTCAGCACGAAGAAGATGTCCACGCCGGCCCAGCCAAGTCTTACGACTGGCGCCAGTGCCAAACCGATGACGCTTTGTGCATCGAGGCTGGTCAGATGATAGCCGAGCACGGCGAGCACGGCCACTCCTCGCAGCGCATCAAGCGGGACGTGACGAGCCGTCGCAGCAGTCATGCCTCGGCGAGATAGCGGGGTGCCGTTAACGTGAGATAACCGCGCCGCCGGCAACTTATGAGAGATCGCCCTTCCACGGGCGCCCGCTTCCACCAGCGCCGGTCGCGCCGAAATCGACCTGATAACCCCGCCTGCTTGGTCCGCAGGCAGCAAAACGCTGGTCCGAGCCGGAATGTGGGACTATCGGCGGCATAACCGCGCAACCGTTGACCGCCCAGCGAAAGCGGGTAGCACCCCCGCATGGCCTCCGCCCCCGCTCCCGCCATCCCGCGTTCGCTGTTCGCGCTGTCGATCTTCTATGGCGGGATGGTGTGCATCGCCGGGGTGCTCGGCAACAAGCAGGTGACGCTGGGGCCGTTGTCCGCGCTGGGGCCGGCGCTGGGGTTGCCGCCGCTAGCGATCGAGGCGGGGATCAGCGCCTTTTTGCTGCTGGTGGCGGTGTCGAGCGCGGTGGCGGAGCTGCAGGGCGCGGGCGTCGCGACGCGGCTGGTGCGGTTCGGGTTCGTGCCGCTGATCGTCTCCATCGCGCTGTCGGTGCTGGTCTGGGCGCTGCCCGCCGCGCCGTTCATGGCGCCCGATCGACGCGCCGCCGTGCAGCTGATCCTGGTGTCGACGTGGCGCATCTGGCTGGGCGGGATCGTCGCCTATGGCATCTCGCAGACGCTCAACGTCACCATCTTTGGCTGGCTGAAGGGGCGCGAGGGGGCGGGGCTATTGTGGCTGCGCGCTGGCATCGCGAGCATCGGCAGCCAGATCGTCGACACGCTGCTGTTCGTCACCATCGCCTTTTACGGCGAGTTCCCGATCGGCGCGCTGCTGGTGGGGCAGATGATCGTCAAGGTGATCCTGTCGGCGGTGCTGGTGCCGCCGCTGATCTACCTGTTCGTCGCGCTGGGACGGCGGCTGGATCGGGGTTGATTTCCGGGCCGGTCGATGTCATGCATATGCTGCTTCAGACGTTTGTCAAATAGCACCTCCTGGGCCCGCTGAGCTGTCACTTAGCGGGCCCAAAGATTAGGGCGGAGACCCTGTCAGGTCCCCGCCCCGCCAGGTCAGTCCTTCGACCTTCCCAGCTTCACAATCGCTATCACTAGCCCGAGAGCAGTGATCACCAACTGTGATGCTTCATAATTTGTCAAACATACCACCTCCTTACGGACGCGATGTTGACGGAAGCGACGCTGTCACGCCGACCGCGCGCGCCCGTGTTCAGCATGGCTGAATGGGCGGCGAGCGCAAGTATCAAGACAGGTCCGCCGGCTCGGAACGATGGGGGGCGCGGCGTGACGCACGGGGGCGGTTCCGGCGTCGCTTTCGCCGGGCCCTCGCGCTAGGGGCGCTGCCATGACCGACCATTCCCCCGATCCCGCGCTGCTCGCCAAGGCGGAGACGCTGACGGAGGCGCTGCCCTATCTGCAACGCTATGCCGGCGCCACGTTCGTGGTGAAATATGGCGGCCACGCGATGGGTGATCCCGAGCGCCAGCGCGACTTCGCCGAGGATGTCGTCCTGCTCAAGGCGGTGGGCATCAACCCGGTGGTGGTGCACGGCGGCGGGCCGCAGATCGGCGCGATGCTGCAGCGGCTGGGCGTGCGGTCGCGCTTCGTCGACGGGCTGCGCGTCACGGACGAGGAGACCGCGCGGATCGCCGAGATGGTCCTGGCGGGATCGATCAACAAGGAGATCGTCGGCTGGATCGGCCAGGCGGGCGGGCGCGCGGTGGGGCTGTCGGGAAAGGATGCCGGGTTGGTCACCGCCGAGAAGGTCGGCGGGCGGCGCGAGGCGGACCCGCTCCAGGGGATCGAGCGGCATGTCGATCTGGGCTTCGTCGGCGAGCCGGTGGCGGTGGACCGGCGCGTCATCGATACGCTGACGGCGGCCGGCATCATCCCGGTGATCGCGCCGGTGGCGATCGGCGCGGACGGCCATACCTATAACATCAACGCCGACACGATGGCGGGCGCGATCGCCGGCGCGCTGGGGGCGGCGCGGTTCTTCCTGCTGACCGACGTGGCCGGCGTGCTCGACAAGGCGGGCGAGCTGCTCACCGACTTGGACGCGGCGGCTGTCGCGGCGCTGCGCGCGGACGGCACGGTCTCGGGCGGGATGATCCCCAAGCTGGAGACCTGCGTCGCGGCGGTGGCGGCGGGCGTGGACGCGGCGGTGATCCTCGACGGGCGCGTGCCGCACGGCATGCTGCTGGAGATTTTCACGCGCGCGGGCGCGGGGACGCTTGTGCGCCGGGTGGCGGGCGCCGACCGCGTCGGCTAAGGACACGGCATGGGCTTGCTCTTCCAGCTTCTCGACTTCGCGCTGATGATCCTGCAGCTGGTCATCTTCGTGCAGGTGATCGCGTCGTGGCTGATCTCCTTCAACGTCGTCAGCCGGCACAACCCGACGATGGGCGGGTTGTTGAACGGGCTCGACCGGGTGACGGCGCCCATTTACCGGCCGATCCGCTCGATCCTGCCCGATTTCGGGCCGATCGACCTGTCGCCGCTGGTGCTGCTGCTGATCGTCAGCTTCCTGCGCGGTCGCGCGCTGCCATATCTGGAGATGGCCATGCTCCCCGAGGCGATGTGAACGCGCGTCCGATCGACGGCAAGGCGCACGCGGCGGCGCTGCGGGCGCGGGTGGCGGAGGGCGCGGCGGCGTTCGCGGGTGCCG